>NZ_JBEZNF010000026.1:0-126205 GCF_040653095.1 Streptomyces sp. NPDC048057 | reverse complement strand
CAACCCCTCCAGCTTGGACAGCATCTTGCCCTCGATCTCCTCCACCGCGAGATCGATCAACTGCTGCACCAACAGATCCAGCGCCTCCCGCACCAGGACCTTCAACGCAGCCGCCGCAACGGCACTGGCGGCCGCCGACGCGCCGAACGTGAAGAACGCACCGACCAAACCCGCCGTGATCACCGCCGCCGACGCCGTGACGTCGGCGATGATCGCGTACTTGCACACCTCCACATAGCCCGCGCCGGTGTCCAGCGCTCCCGCGAGCACGTCCACCGCGTCCGCCAGGTTCTTCATGTCCTGGCCCGACACCTTGCCCCAACGCGTCTTGAACGCATCGACCGCGTGACCCTTGCTCTTGCCCTCGGTCACATGGCCGCACGCCTTGTTCGCCCGCTGGATCGTCGTCCGCAACTCACCCGCGAACTCCCGGTACTCCCGCGCCGAATCCCGCAGCTCACCCTCGTCGATGTCCGGCCAGTCGTAACCGATCATCTCCAGGATCTTCTCGACCTCACCCGGCAACTGGACACCCATCGCCACCCCCGTTGTGGTTCGGGTGAAAACGATAAGAGGATTGACGCCAACTCGGCTACGGCTGAACGACGTTGGCGTGGTCGGTGGCGTGGACGCCCGTGCGTGATGGTGCGACGAAGGGCGTGATGGCGGCCCGTGGCGATAGCGTCGCCGAACGGGGGAACCGAGGGACGCCGACGAAGCCAAGGGGGGCGACGTGCACAGAGGTGTGGGCGAGACGTGGGAGCCGGGGGCGCCGGGAGTGCTGCGGTTGCCGTCGGGGCGGTTGGTCAGGGGGCGGGGGTTGCGACACGGGCCGGTCGAAGGGCCGGAGCCGGGGCTCGGGGTGTACCTGCTGGGGGAGGAGCCGCCCGTCGTTCCGTGGGAGAGCCGCTGGGTGCCGTGGCCCGACTTCCGGCTGCCCCGCGATCGGGGCCGGGCGCGGGAGACGCTGCGCATCGCGTGGGAGCGGGCCGGGCGGGATCGGGTCGAGGTCGCGTGTCACGGCGGGCGGGGGCGGACCGGGACCGCGCTGGCCTGCATGGCCGTGCTCGACGGGGTGGAGCCGGGGGAGGCCGTCGCGTATGTGCGTCGGCACTACGACCGGCGCGCGGTCGAGACGCCCTGGCAGAAGCGGTACGTACGGCGGTTCCGCGCCGACTGAAGCGTTTGCGCAGGTCAGTGGAGTGAGCCGCCGGCTGTCAGTGGGCGGGGGCACACTGGGAGCATGTGTCGCAGCATCAAGACCCTCCGTCCGCCCATGCTCCCCGACGAGGCCACCGAAGAGGACATCCGAGCCGCCGCGCTCCAGTACGTCCGCAAGGTGTCCGGCTTCCGGGCGCCCGCCGCGCACAACAGGGAGGTGTTCGAGCGGGCCGTGGACGAGATAGCCGCGGCGACCGCCCGGCTCCTGGACGAGCTGGAGGTGAAGGGCGCGGCGAAGGCCGTCGTGACCTCGGGGGCGTGACGTCCGCGAGCGCCGGGTCCCGGCCCTGAGGGCCCGGACCTCGGCTCAGGCGGTTTCGGTCGCCGGCTGGGGTGCCGGGCGGCGCCGCATCACGTACGCCGCCACCGCGCCCGCCGCGAAGAGCGCGCCCACGGAGACTGCCGCTCCGACCCAGCTCGCGCCCAGCCACTGGCCGCCGAAGTAGCCGAGGCCCACGCTGTAGCCGGCCCAGGCCACGCCCGCCAGGGCCGACCAGGGGAGGAATTCGCGGGCCCGGCGCTGTGCCGCGCCCGCGCCCAGGGAGACGACGGAGCGGCCGGCCGGTGCGAAGCGGGCGATCACCACGAGTGCGCCGCCGCCCCGGGCCAGGGTCGTGCCCAGTCGGGCCTGTGCCTTGGTGAGCCGGCGGGAGCGGGCGATGGCGCGGTCGAAGCGGTCGCCGCCGCGCCGGGCCAGTCGGTACGCCACGAGGTCGCCCAGCACGGACGCCGTGGCCGCGCAGAGGATCAGGATCAGCAGGGAGGGCACCTCACCGGGCACCCGGCCGGCGACGGAGGTGGCGGTCGTCGTGCCCGCCGCGGCCGCGGTGGCCGCGGTGATCACCAGGACGCCGCTCGGCAGCACCGGTAGGAAGACGTCCAGCAGGACGGAGAGCGCCACGACCGCATAGATCCAAGGGCTGCTGGCCAGCCACCCCAGACTCTCCAGCACCTTGAACTCTCCCCGTTGCCCCGTGTGACGAACAATGCCGCTGTGGTGAACATGGTCAGGAACCGACGTCCGGCGAACTCCACGGATCCGACGACCTCGGCGGACGCGTGGTCTTCTGACGGATCCCGACGGACTTCTTCGGACGTGCGGTGGACGCGGCACTGACAGCTGTACAGCGTACGCGTGACATGTGCCGTGAGATCACCTGAGGGCTACCGATGTTGCGATCATCACCTCTTGTCCGGTACGCGGCGCATCGCCTCGTTTGCCTCCGCAGTCGCCGGAAAACCCCCTGGTCCCTTCCACCCCCATGGTCGCGCTGACGTTACCCGGGGTCCGGGGGTACGGGGAACGCCCGGACCCTCCAAAGTGGGTCCGGGCGCTCGGTGGTGTCCCGACAGGTACTAGGTGCGTGGGGCACCTATCACGCGGTGACCGGGGTGACCGTCAGGCGGTGGCCGTCGCCCGCTCCCGCCCCTTCCCGGCGGAGCGGTCGTCGTTGCTGCGGGCGCTGTCGGAGGCGCCGGCGCCGCGGGAGAAGAGGTTGTCGAGCGCGATGGCGCCGGGCCCGGTGAAGACCAGCAGCAGGAAGGCCCAGCAGAACATCGCGGACGCCTCACCGCTGTTCTCCAGGGGGAACAGGCCCTCGGGCTGGTGGACCTTGAAGTACGCGTACGCCATCGAGCCGGACGAGATGAACGCGGCGCTGCGGGTGCCGAGGCCCAGCAGCACCAGGGTGCCGCCGACGAGCTGGATGACGGCCGCGTACCAGCCCGGCCAGGTGCCGGCGTCGACCGTCGCGTTGTCGGGGACGCCGAGCAGGCCGAAGAGGGAGGCGGCGCCGTGGCAGGCGAAGAGCAGTCCGACGACGATCCGGAAGGCGCTGATCGCGTACGGCTGGTACCGGTTCAGCGAGGAGGTCAACGAAGAGTTGGCCATGGGGGGACTCCTGCAAGTGGGGGGACTTCTGTCGTGGCAGAGCTGTTCGTGCTTCGTGCTTGCCGTGCGGTTGGTGCTGGCTGGTCTCGTACCCAGCTGTGCCCAAGCTAGGGAGGCGCGAGCAGTGCTTGCAAGTTCAACAATTGATGTTACTCGGATTCTCATACGACTCTCATCTGCGGTGCGCCGTCTGAGGGGTCTGAGGTCCCCGGGGCGGCGGTGCGGGAGCCCCGCGGCCGGCCGCCCGAGCGCGGGCGGTGGCTCAGCCGGTGGGCTTCGGGCGCCGACTGGCCGTCAGTTCCCGCTCGTCCGCCGTGACCAGGCGCGCCGGCGCCACCCCTTCGGTACGGGCCTGGTCCAGCCGCAGCCGCGCCGTGCGCCCCCGCAGTGTCAGCGTCATCAGGTGGTTGCCGAACCAGGGCCCGCCCGTGCGCTCCCAGTGCACCGGGGGCCGGCCCGCCCGCCCGTGCCGCGCCAGCAGGTGGCCGAGCCGTCGCCCCGTAGCGCTCCATCCGAAGCGGAAGCCCCAACGGATCGAGCGTGGAATGGAGTTGTGCAAGGGGGAGCAGGTGAGCTGGAAGACGCGGGAGTCCGGCTCGCCGGCGCCCCGCCAGTCGGGCTCGGCGACGTACGCGTGGTGGACGTCGCCGGAGAGCACGCAGACCGTGGCCGGGGCGCCCCTGCCCGTGCCGACGGACGCGATCAACTCGGTGAGCTGCGCGAAGGAGTTCGGGAAGGCCGACCAGTGCTCCAGGTCGGCCCGTCTGCGCACGACCTCCCCGAACCGGGCCCAGCGCGGCCCACGCACGCCCCGCGCCAGTGCCGCGTTCCAGCTCTCCGCGTCGTGCACCAGCGGCGGCAGCAGCCAGGGCAGGGAGGTGCCGATGAGGAGGTGGTCGTACGCGCCGGGCTCGTGCGCACCAGTGGCGCCTGCCGCGCCAGTCGAACCCGCCTCGGCCTGTTCGCGCAGCCAGCGCGCCTCCTCGGGGTCCACCATCGCGCGGCGCTCCTCGGTCAGGACGCGTGCGGCCCGGGTGTCCACCATCAACAGCCGCGTCCGGCCGAAGTCCCGGCGGTAGCTCCAGCGGACACCGGCCGGGTCGGCGTCGGCGCGCTCCGCGAACTCCCGCAGCAGCACGGTGCCCCGGTCGCAGTCGTGCGCGGTCCGCACCGCCGCGAAGAGCGCGTCGGCCGCCAACTCCGCCGGTGAGAGGTTCCCCAGGTGTTGGTAGACCCAGTACGACATCAGGCCGCTGAGGATCCGCTCCCGCCACCACGGCTTCGCCCGCATCTCGGCCAGCCAGGAAGCGCTGGTGTTCCAGTCGTCGATGACGTCGTGGTCGTCGAAGACCATCAGGCTGGGGACGGTGGAGAGCAGCCAGCGCACCTCGGGGGCGAGCCAGGACTCGTCGTACAGCCGGGTGTACTCCTCGTAGTCGGCGACCTCGGGGCCCGGGGGCACGGTCAGGTCGCGGCGCTGGGCCAGCCACGCCCGGGTCGCCGCGGAGGTCTCGTCCGCGTACACCTGGTCGCCGAGGAGGAGCAGGACGTCCGGGCGCTCGGCGGAGGGGTCCGCGGCGAGCTCCGTCGCGAGGGTGCCCAGGGCGTCCGGGCCGATCGGGTCGTGCTCCTCCTGGGGTGCGGCGGCCCAGCGGCAGGAGCCGAAGGAGACCGTGACGGCGTCCGCGCCGACCGCGGGCGCGGTGACGGTGGAGGCGGGGTGGCGCGCGTCCGGCGGCGGCCAGACGCGGGCGCCGTCCAGCAGGACCTCGTACGACGTGGTGGTGCCCGGCGTCAGTCCGGTGAGGGTCACCAGGGCGTAGTGGTGGTCCTCGACGCGGAAGGTGGGGGTCGAGCCGCCCGCTCCGTCGGCGCACCGCACCTCGGCCGTGCACGGCCGGTCGGTCTCCACCCAGACGGTGGCGGTGGTGCCCGTCTCCCAGTCGACGTGCCGCAGCAGCGGCCCCAGACGCAGCCCAGCGCGAGTCGCGGTCATCGTCCCGTCCTCCTCCGTCGCTCCCGTACGGTACGGAACGCAGGCGGCGGAAGGGCGGGTTCCGGGGCCGATCGGCGGCGCGCCCACCGCCGATCGGTCGGTGCCTGGACCGCCGTCAGCAGCCGTTCAGCACGGAGGTGAGGGCGTTCTTCTCCGCGGTGTCCACGGTGAGCTGGTAGTGGTGCTTGACCTGCACCCACATCCGGGCGTACGTGCAGCGGTACGCGCTGCGCGGCGGCAGCCACTCGGCCGGGTCGAGGTCGGACTTCGCCTGGTTCACGTTGTCCGTGACCGCGATGAGCTGCGGACGGGTGAGGTCGTTGGCGAGCGCCTGGCGCTTCGCGGTGGTCCAGGAGTTGGCGCCCGAGCGCCAGGCTTCGGCGAGCGCGACGACGTGGTCGATGTCGACGTCGGACGCGGCGGACCAGGTGGCCCCGTCGTACTCCGAGTACCAGGTGCCGGAGACGGCGGCGCACGACGAGTTCTGGACGACGTTGCGGCCGTCGCGCTTGAGGACGACTTCGCGGGTGTTGCAGGCGCCGGACTGGGTGCTCCAGTGCGGGAACAGCTCACGGCTGTAGCCGGCCGACGAGCCTTCGGGGCGCTCGGTGAGCTGGCCGAGGTAGGTGCGGGCGGTGGCGGCGCTGATGGGGGTGGGCGGGGCGGCCTGGGCGGCGGGGGCGGTGGCCAGCAGGCCGGTGACGACGAGGGCGGAGGCGGCGGCGAGGACCGTGACGCGGCGCCCGGTGCCGCCGCGGCCGGCGGGCGCGGCGGGGCGTATGGAGTGGCGAGTGGCATGACGCGCGTAGAAGGCGGACATGTGTGGAGCTCCTTCGCTGGGGAAATGCGGGGAGGGCCGGGCGTCGGGCACGGCCATGCTGGGCGCGCCACGTGGTGCGGAGGTGAGCGCTACGTAACAGCCTGGCGACATGAACACGTCATTTCAAGGGGGAACGGTGTGCGCCGGCTCCCAAGGGGCGGGGGAGGGCGGCGCACTGACGGACCGACAGGGACGGTTGTCGGCCGGCGCGTCGATCGACGTCGGCGGCGCGCGGTCGGCGCGGGCGGTGCGGTCGTTAGGGTTGGCGGGTGCTGCTGACCGTCAACGTGACCTTCGGTGCGGTGCTCGCCGTCCTGCTCGCCGTGGCCGCCGCGGTCGCGGCCGTCGCGCACCTGGGCCGCTCCCGGGAGATCGTGGTCGCCGGCGTGCGGGCCGCGGCCCAACTCGCCGCGGTGTCACTGGTCATCGGCTGGGTGGTGCGCTCGCTGCCGCTGCTCTTCGCCTTCGTGCTGCTGATGTACGCCGTCGCGGTGCGCACCGCGGGGCGCCGCGTCACCCCCAACGGCACCTGGTGGTGGACGGCGCTGCCGATCGGGGCCGGCGTCTTCCCCGTCGTCGCGGCGCTGCTGCTGACCGGGCTCGTCCCGCTCAAGGGCATCGCCCTCGTGCCGGTCGCCGGGATCCTCATCGGCGGCGCGCTCACCGCGACCGTGCTCGCCGGGCGGCGCGCGCTGGACGAGCTGAAGCAACGGCACGGCGAGGTCGAGGCGGGCCTGGCGCTCGGGCTGCTGGAGCGGGACGCCCGGCTGGAGGTGGCCCGGACGCCCGCGGCGGACGCGCTGCTGCCGGGGCTGGACCAGACCCGGACCGTGGGCCTGGTCACCCTGCCCGGCGCCTTCGTCGGCATGCTGCTGGGCGGGGCGTCGCCGCTGCTCGCGGGGGCGGTGCAGCTCTTCGTCCTGGTGGCGCTGATGGCGGTGCAGGCCGTGGCGGTCGCCGTGGTGCTGGAACTGGTGGCGCGGGGGCGGCTGCACCGGGCGTGACGCCGGCGGCACCGACCGTACGGACGTTCTCGCGCCGGCGGGCGGCTGTGTACCCTGGTCGGAGCAGAAGGGGAGTAGCTCTTCGCCGGACCGTCGACATACTGCTGGGCCTCGTGCCCGGCCGGCGCCCGGAGGCGGACCTTTCAGGTCGGCCAGCGAGACCTTCGGCCGCAGTGTCCCATTGACGCTGCCGTGCCGAAGCGACCCCTTTTCACGGGAACGCCGGTCCGCAAGGGCCGGGGACCACGGTCTCTCGGTACGGACAGCCCGACCGATTGAGGAAACCACCCGTGATCAGCTTCACCATCATGGCGATCACCTTCGGCGTCGTCTTCCTGGCCGAACTCCCCGACAAGACCGCGCTCGCCGGGCTGATGCTCGGGACGCGCTACCGCGCCAGCTACGTCTTCGCCGGCGTCGCCGCCGCCTTCGCCGTCCACGTGGCGCTCGCGATCGCCGCAGGCAGCGTGCTGACCCTGCTGCCGCACCGGCTGGTGCAGGGCGTGGTGGGCGCGCTGTTCCTGGCGGGTGCGCTGATGCTGCTGTTGAAGAAGTCCGACGACGGCGAGGAGCACATCAAGGCGCCGGAGGACCAGTCGTTCTGGAAGGTCTCTGGCGCGGGCTTCATGCTGATCCTGGTGGCCGAGTTCGGCGACCTCACGCAGATCATGACGGCGAACCTGGCCGCGCGGTACGACGACCCCCTCTCGGTCGGCCTCGGCGCGGTCCTCGCGCTGTGGGCGGTCGCGGGCCTCGGCATCCTGGGCGGCCGGACGCTGATGAAGTACGTGCCCCTGAAGCTGATCACCAAGATCGCGGCGGGGCTGATGCTGGTGCTCGCCGGGTTCAGCTTCTACGAGGCGGTGACGGGCTGACTGCTGCGCGTGCGTACGGGCTGACGTCCGAACCCGCGTACGCCTCCGTGCCCGGTCGCACCGCGTACGTACGCGTCCGGGCCCCTCGTGGGCGCGCACACGTCTCCGGGCCCGGTCGTCACTCGACCGGGCCCGGGGGCGTACGTGAGAGGCGCCGCCAGGTCAGGCGGTGCGCTTCAGCAGGATCCGGCCCTGGTGGTCCGTCGTGACCTCCAGCTGGGTGAGGTCGTCCACGTGCAGATCGGGCGCGCAGGCCGCCGCGCGCGGGCCTATCCCGACGACGCGTGCGCCCGACGCGCGCGCCGCGGCGATCCCCGCCTCCGAGTCCTCGAAGGCCACGCACTCCGCGGGGGCGAAGCCCAGCTCCGCCGCGCCCTTGAGGAAGCCCTCCGGGTCGGGCTTGCTCGCCCCGACGGATTCGGCGGTGATGCGCACGGCGGGCAGCGGCAGCCCGGCAGCGCCCATCCGCGCCTCGGCGAGCGCCGCGTCCGCTGAGGTCACCAGGGCGTGCGGCAGCTCCGCGATGGCGGCGAGGAACGCGGGCGCCCCGGGCACCGGGACCACGCCGTCGAGATCGGCGGTCTCCTGCGCGAGCATGTCGGCGTTGTCGGCGAGGTTCTGCTCCACGGAGCGGTGCGGCAGCAGCTCCGCCATGGACGCGTGCCCCTGGCGGCCGTGCACGACCTTCAGGGTCTCTTCCGGGTCGAGGCCCTGGGCGACGGCCCACCTCCGCCAGACGCGTTCCACGACCGCGTCCGAGTTCACGAGGGTGCCGTCCATGTCGAGAAGGAGGGCGCGGGCGGTGAGGGTGCTGGCCTGCATGGCGTACTCCCGGCACGGGTGAGGGTGGGGCGGGTGGGTCTGATGGATCTTGCTGGGCTCGCCCGATCCGCACGGCGGGCCCCGAGCGCACAAGAGCGGCTCCGCCCACCGGTCAGGGAGACGGGCGGAGCCGCTTTTGTTTAATGAGCATACAAAGCGGACTCGGGAAGCGCCAGCCCGCTTCCCCGGCATCTCCGCAGGCCATACCGGGACAAACGCCCCAGGATGGAAGCGTTCCGGACGCAACCGGATGCAAGGAGACCGGCATGGCCCAGGGAGAAGAGTCGGGAGACGCCCGGGGGAAGGGGGCGGAGGCGGACGGGCGCCCGGCGCGGGGGGCCGCCCGGGCCGGACCGCCGGCCGCCGTCGAGCCGGGGGAGGGCCAGGACCGGCGGGCCGTCCTCGCGGCCATCGGCGCGCTGCTGCTCGGCATGCTCCTCGCCGCCCTCGACCAGACCATCGTCTCCACCGCGCTGCCCACCATCGTCAGCGAACTGGGCGGCCTGGAGCACCTCTCCTGGGTGGTCACGGCGTACCTCCTCGCCTCCACCGCCGCGACCCCGCTGTGGGGCAAGCTCGGCGACCAGTACGGCCGCAAGAAGCTCTTCCAGACCGCCATCGTGATCTTCCTGATCGGCTCCGCGCTCTGCGGCATCGCCCAGGACATGGCGCAGCTCATCGGCTTCCGCGCGCTCCAGGGCCTGGGCGGCGGCGGGCTGATGGTCCTGTCCATGGCGATCGTCGGCGACATCGTCTCCCCCCGCGAACGCGGCCGGTACCAAGGGCTCTTCGGCGGCGTCTTCGGCGCGAGCAGCGTCCTCGGGCCGCTCCTCGGAGGCTTCTTCACCGAGCACCTGAGCTGGCGCTGGGTCTTCTACATCAACCTGCCCATCGGCGTCGTCGCGCTGGTGGTGATCGCCGCGGTCCTGCACATCCCGGCGCGCCCCACCCGGCACACCATCGACTACCTCGGCACCTTCCTCATCGCCTCGGTCGCCACCTGTCTGGTGCTGGTCGCCTCCCTCGGCGGCACGACCTGGCCGTGGGGCTCGCCGCAGATCATCGGCCTCGCCGCGCTCGGCGGCGTCCTGCTGGTCCTCTTCGTCCTCGTCGAGCGCCGGGCGGCCGAGCCCGTGCTGCCGCCGCACCTCTTCCGGCTGCGCACCTTCACGCTCGTCTCCCTGATCAGCTTCATCATCGGCTTCGCGATGTTCGGCGCGATGACCTTCCTGCCGACCTTCCTCCAGGTCGTCCGGGGGATCTCACCGACCCTTTCGGGCGTGTACATGCTGCCGATGGTGCTCGGGCTGCTGATCGCCTCCACTGCGTCCGGGCAGCTCGTCAGCCGCACCGGCCGCTGGAAGGTCTTCCCGATCCTGGGCACCGGGGTCACGGCGATCGGGCTGGTGCTGCTCCACCGCCTCACCGAGAACAGCTCCACCTGGCAGATGAGCGCCAGCTTCTTCGTCTTCGGTTTCGGCCTGGGCCTGGTGATGCAGGTGCTGGTCCTGGTGGTGCAGAACTCGGTGCGGTACGAGGACCTGGGCGTGGCCACCTCGGGCGCCACCTTCTTCCGCTCCATCGGGGCGTCCTTCGGCGTCGCCGTCTTCGGCACGATCTTCGCCAACGGCCTCAAGGAACGGCTGGCCACCGCGCTCGCCGGGCGGCCCGTGCCACCGGGCGCCGACGCCGGCGCACTAGCCGCCGACCCGCAGGCGATCGCCAAGCTCCCGCCGGCGCTCCGCGGCTCGGTGGTGCACGCCTTCGCCTCCGCCATCACCGACGTCTTCCTGTACGCCGTGCCCGTCGTGCTGCTCGCCTTCGCCGTGTCCTGGTTCCTCAAGGAGGACCGCCTGCGCGGCTCGGTGACCGCGCCCGACCCCAGCCAGACCCTGGCGTCCAACCCGGTGGAGCGCTCCTCCCGCGAGGAGGCGGCGCGAGCGCTGTCGGTGCTCGGCTCCCGCGAGGGGCGCCGCCAGATCTACGAGAAGATCACCGCGCGCGCGGGGTACGACCTGCTGCCCGCGTCGAGCTGGCTGCTGCTGCGGATCCGCCGGCACGGCACGGTGGAGCCGGCGCTGCTCGCCGACACCACGCCCGTACCGCTCCGGGTGATCACGGACGCGGCCCGCCAGGTCGAGGAACGGGGGCTGGCGAGCCGGGAGGGGCTCCAACTGATGCTCACGGAGAGCGGCCTGGAGACGGCGGTACGGCTCGCGAAGGCGCGCGAGGAGTCGCTGGCGGAGCTGCTGGGGGACTGGTGGGGACCGGAACGGCCGACGGATCTGGTGCAGTTGGTTCAGGAACTCAACGCGGAGCTGTGCGGCTCGGACCAGGAGCGCCCCAACGGCGACGGCCGCGCTCGCGGCGACCACGCGCCGCCGGGCAAAGGCGACTGAGCCGCACCGCGACAGCCTCCCAGTGCCGCACCGCCAGGCCGACCGATGAGTTCCAGGTCGTGCGAAGGTCATCACCTGCGGGACCGATCATCGGCTGACGGGCCCGTACCTGCAAGGAGACGCATGGCAAAGCTCATCTACTCGATGATCACCTCGCTCGACGGCTACGCGGAGGCGGCGGAGGGCGGCCTCGGTACCGGGGCCGACGACGAGGAGGTGCACACCTTCATCAACGACCTCTTCCGCCCTGTCGGCACCTACCTCTACGGCCGCCGGATGTACGAGACGATGCTCTACTGGGAGACCGCGCACAACGAGCCCGACCAGCCGCCACACATCCTCCAGTACGCCAGCGACTGGCAGGCCGCGGAGAAGGTCGTGTACTCCACGACGCTCGACTCGGTGTCCAGCGCGAAGACCAGGATCGAGCGCAGCTTCGACCCGGACGCGGTGCGCAAGCTCAAGGCCGAGGCCGATCGTGACCTCACCGTCGACGGACCCAACCTGGCGGCCCAGGCGATCGCGGCCGGCCTGGTGGACGAGTACCACATGTTCATCACCACGAGCGTGGTCGGCGGCGGCAAGCGGTTCTTCCCCGACGACGTGCGCCTCGACCTCGACCTGGTCGAGCAACGCGCCTTCGCCAGCGGACTGATATACGCGCACTACCGCACCCGCTGACCCGCGGCTGCGCTGCGCGCAGGCAAGCGCAAAGGGTGCCCCACCGAGCCAGAGAAGGAGACTCGGCGGGGCACCCTTGGGCTTGTTGCCGTGTTGGTCGTCAGATCGTGCCGTGCTTGATGCTCGCTACGAACGTGGCGAAGGCGTCGGCGGGGACGCGCAGGACGGGGCCGGCCGGGACCTTGGAGTCACGGACGGGGACTATGCCGGTCGTGGACGTGTGCGCGGGGGCCCACTCGACACATGCACCGCCGCTGCCGCTGTACGAGGACTTGATCCACTTGAAAGGTTCGGTCGTGGTTGTCACGGGGTGCCCTTTCGTAGCTGGTCGACGTAATGCAAGGGTGCCCCACCGAGCCAGAGAAGGAGACTCGGCGGGGCACCCTTGGGCTTGTTGCCGTGTTGGTCGTCAGATCGTGTCGTGCTTGATGCTCGCTACGAACGTGGCGAAGGCGTCGGCGGGGACGCGCAGGACGGGGCCGGCCGGGACCTTGGAGTCACGGACGGGGACTATGCCTGTAGCGGATGCGTGCGTTGGTGCCCACTCGACGCAAGTGCCACCGCTGCCGCTGTATGAGGACTTGATCCACTTGAAAGGTTCGGTCGTCACGAGATGCCCTTTCGTACCTGGTCGATCAGGGACACAGACTCCGCTTGCGACAGCGCCTCTGTCTGAAGCTGATGGTAGGCCCTCACCAGCGGGATCACTGAAGTGATCTCGCGATCCAAGTACCCCTGAGTCTGGGACTCCACGTAAGCGCACACTGATCGATCAGCCTGCGTTAGCAGGTTCACAGATCTGTTGAACGGGCGTCGCTCGCCCATGGAGTAGGGCGCGATCTGTAGGGACGTGTTGGGTTGATTCGCGAACTGCACCAGCCGGTCGAGCTGTCGCCCCATGACGTCGGTGCCGCCGACTACGCGACGGATGCAACTCTCGTCCAACACGACGGACACCATGGGGGAGAGGACCCGAGCCAACGCCTCCTGCCGCGCAATCAGCACGTGAACCCGCTCTTCGGCCTGCTCGGCAGTGATGGCTCCGCGACGTACGTGCCCTGATTCGATCGCTGCCGCGTACTCCTGCGTCTGAAGCGGGCCAGGAATCAGGCCGACTTCAAACAGACGCACTTCCTCTGCCCGGGCCTCGCACCTCACGTACTCCTCGAAACCCTCCAGCAACGCCGTGTGTCGAACCCCTCGACTCTGGCGCTCCAGCCGATCGCCAGTACCCAGCACCCTGTCAGCGATTGCCGCGAAATGTTGAGTTGGTGGGCGTCGACCAGTTTCGACAGCCGAAATATGCGATCCAGTGCAGCCGATCTGGGCTGCTAACTCGTCCTGTGTCCATCCACGTTCGTCCCGTAAGGCGCGTAGCCGCTGGCCGAAGGCCGCACGGGGGGACTGTCGCGGATCCAACGTCTTTCGGTTCACCATCTGGGACCAACCAATCGAGCAGTCAGTACAAGTTGAACTCCCTTGAGACTCTAGGCCAACCTGACAGCCCTTGGTAGTGAAACCGCTACGGAGAGGAGTCGTCATGTCTGGCGAACTCTCGGTCGGCGAACTCGCGTACGACATCGTCGAGAAGAGGTGCGGGGTGGTCATGGACGTCTACGGGTCACTGGTCATGCTTCGCCCGCGGCACGGCGGATGCGAGTGGGACGCCCGGCGCGATCACATCCGCGCGGCCACCCTGGACGACCGACTTGGCTCCGCGCTCGCCGAGTTGAACGCGATCAGCAGCAGGGGCGCCCCGTAACCACCCCACCCGGAACACCCACAACTCCGTTCTCGCGCATCAGCGTTTCCCTGGCGCTGGAGAGAAGTGCGTGAGGGCGGTAGGGGATGAGGACCGCAGTCCCCTCTTCCCCTGGCCCCGGTCGCCAGCGGCACGCCCCTGCCGCTGGCGGCCGGGACCGAACAACCCCCCACTCCACAGGAGAATCACCATGATCGAACGAGGTCGGTACAAGGGCTGGCGGTCCGTGCGCGTGCTTGCCGAGGACGTCGTCGTATCAGCCGTGTGCATCACCGGGAAACCGGAGTGCGGGGTGGAAATGCCGCCCCCGGAAGGCGGCGAGCGTCACGGGCATGACGACGTGGACGAGTGGATGGAGTTCCACCTCCGCCTCACCGGTCACGACCTGTTCGCCGAAATCCACCGCGAGCCCGTGCGCTGGGGCCCGCCGACCCCGTACCCCGAACCCGGAGCGACGGGCGCATGACGCGTCTCGCCGTCGCGCTGTTCTTCGGAGCTGTCGGAGTCTGCCTCGGGTTGATGATCCTCAGCCTCATCAGGCAGTAGAAGGCAGTAAAAGAACTCCCGCTGCCGCACCCCACACAAGGGAATCGCGGCTACGGGGCCCGGACCCCTCCCGGCTGTGAATCCACCTGCCCCGGCCGGAGGGAAGGGGGGAGCGGGCTTGGTCGCCCCGCTCCCCGGCCCCGGTCACCGCTCACTCACACCCACGGTGGCCGGGGCCCCTTCCCAACGGCAGAGGCGCAGCCCTCAGCTCGCGTCCGACGCCTTGGGGCCCGTGGACTGGACGACCTCGAACGACCAGAGCGTCGAGCCGGTCGCCGCGGGCTTCGGCTTCTCGCCGCCCTCGCCTTCGGCCGGCTTGTGGGCGCCGCGCATCGAGCCGGCCATCCATGCCTCGAAGTCGGCCTCGCTGCGCCAGCGGGTGTAGACGAGGTACTGGTCCGTGCCCTCCAGCGGGCGCAGCAGCTCGAACCACTCGAAGCCGTCGGAGCTCTCCACCGAACCGGCGCGGGCTGCGAACCGCTGCTCCAGGACCTCGCGCTGCTCCGCGGGGACGGTCAGGACGTTGATCTTCACCACACTGGCCACGGGGACATCCTTCGCATAGAGGGAACTCGACCGTACCGCGCGCATCCAAGGGCGTTCGGAGTGGCCCACCCTTGCCGATGCAACAGGTAGCAGATAGTGCCACTAGCCATTATGGTGGGAAGGGAGGAACCACCCATCCGCATCGGGAGGACACCGTGCCCACCATCCCCTGGACCACGCCGCAGCCCGCGGCGCCCGGCAGCACCGCCGTCGTCATGGCGTCCCGGTTCGAGGTCGCCTCGCTCGCCGACGTCCCGCGCTTCTTCCTGAGGTCGCTCGCCGTCTGGAAGCAGGTCCGCAGCGCGCCCGGGGCGCTCGGGGCCTCGCTGCGGGCGCGCCCGCTGAAGCGGGAGTTCTGCACGCTCTCCGCCTGGGAGAGCAAGGACGCCCTGTACGCCTTCGCCCGCGCCGAACCCCACCAGGGGATCATGCGCGAGCTGGCGCCCATCATGAAGGACTCCGCCTTCACCTACTGGGAGGTGAAGGCGGCGGAACTGCCGCTCGCCTGGGGCGACGCCGACCGGCGGATCGCCGCCCAGCGCGCCGCCGGTACCGCGTCCGCGTAGACGCCTACGAACCGCGGTTAGTCGACCACGCGCGCCAGCAGGAAGCCGTCGTACCCCTTCGTGCCCACCGTCTGGACCGCGGTCGCGTCCAGCCGCGGCTCCTGCGCGATCGCGTCGAACATCTCCCGGGTGCCCCGCACCGCCGGGTCCTCGCTCGCTTCGGTGATCCTCCCGCCGCGCACCACGTTGTCGACGACGATCAGGCTCCCCGGGCGGGACAGTCGCAGCGCCCACTCCACGTACCGCGGGTTGTTCACCTTGTCCGCGTCGATGAAGAACAGGTCGAACGGGCCCGCCCCCGGCTCCGCCGCCAGCTTGGGCAGGGTCTCCAGCGCCGGCCCCGTGCGCACCTCGGCGATCGCGTCGAGCCCCGCGCGGGCCAGGCTCGCCCGCGCCACCTCCGCGTGCTGCTCGCTGTACTCCAGCGAGATCAGCCGGCCGCCCGCCGGCAGCGCCCTGGCCAGCCAGATCGTGCTGTACCCGCCGAGGGTGCCGACCTCCAGGACCGTACGGGCGCCCAGCGTGCGGGCCAGCAGGTGCAGGAACTTGCCCTGGTTCGGCGCCACCGCGATCGCGGGCAGCCCCGCAGCGTCGCTCGCCGCGAGTGCGCCCGTGAGCGCCTCGTCGGCCGGAACCAGCCGTTCGTTCACGTAGTCGTCGACGGCGTTCCAGAGCTCTTGCGGGTCCTGACGGTTTTCCTTGGTCATCTGCCCAACCTATGCCGGTCGGGCCCCGTTCGTCCGCCGTCGCGGCGCGATCGCGAACGGTGACGCACGGGTGTCCGAGGGCTCGTTCTTGTATCTTCCCGAGGTGCCCTCCGCACGTATCTGGCCGGACATCCGAACAAAACCGGGCGACAGTCAGGCAAAGAGGGGGTTGCCCGAGTCTCTTTCAGCGGGCAATGCGAGGCTTCTCAAGGGCTTCACCAGGTTTTCACCGGTCGGTGACGGCCCGGACGACCGGATCGACAGACACAACGGGATGTAGGGGAGGCGCGGCGCGACGTGGCGAACGCGGAGCACAGCGTGCGCGGGAGTGATGCGGCGAGGGGGACCGCCACGAAGACGAGCGCGGCGAGGGCCGCGCTCTGGCTCGTGGCCGCCGTCCTCGCGATACGGCAGCTGGTGGCCGTGCTGCGCCAGCCGCCCGGCGAGCGGCTGATCGACCTGGAGACCTGGATCGGTCCCGAGGGCGTCCTGCACGTCAACGGTTCGCTGTACGACACGGACAGCTTCACCGGCACGCCCTTCGCCGGTCTGGTGCTCAAGCCGCTCACCCGTTCCGCCGAGCAGAGCCTGGGCGTCGTCTGGACCTTCGCCACGCTGCTGCTGGTCGTCGGCATCGGCCTGGTCGCGGCCCGGGCCGTGCCCGGCCCCGCGTCCCGCCTCACCCAGCTCCTCGCCGCCCCCGTCGCCATCAGCCTGCTGATGCTCTCGCTGCCGGTGCGCAACAGCTTCTACCTGGGACAGACCAGCATCATCCCGGTGCTGCTGGTCCTCGTCGGCGCCCTCGTCGTCCGCGGCGAACGAGCCTCCGGCGTCCTCATCGGCATCGGCGCCGCCCTCCAACCCACCGTGCTCCTCTTCGTCCCGCTGCTCTGGTTCACCGGACGCAGACGCGCGGCGGTCAGCACCGCCGCCACCTTCGCCGCCTGTACGGTCCTGGCCTGGGCCGCGATGCCGGGCGACTCCCGGACGTACTGGATCGACCACGCCGTGGGCGCCGGCCTCGGCAGCAGCCCGGACGGCCTCGCCAACCAGTCCCTGCACGGCGCCCTGCTCCGCTTCGGGCTGGAAGGCCCGCTGGAGATCGCGCTCTACCTGGCCCTCGCCGCCCTCGTCGCCTGGTTCGGCCTGCGCCGCGCGATCCGCTACGCCCGGGACGGACAGCTGCTGCTCGCCGTCGCCGTCACCGGCTGCGTCGCCGTCGTCGTCTCGCCCACCACCTGGCAGCACCAGCTGCTGTGGGTGCTCCTCGCCGTCGTCGGCCGGGTCGGCCGCAAGCTCGCCGACCGCATGCTGTGGCCCGTCTTCGTCGTCCTGGCGATGACCCTGCCCGGCAAGATGCTGCTGCCGAACATGGCGTTCCTGGACGCCGTGCGGGACAACGCCGTCCTCATCGCCGCGCTCTGCGCCGCCTGCGTGGTGCCCTTCCTCTCCCGCACCGACCCGCACTTCCGCAAGCCGGTGCCGACCGAGTACGCCACCCCCGTCGCCTCCCGCTGGAGCTGGATCCCGCTGCTGCCGGTGTGGCGGCGCGCGTTCAGCCGCCCGAACCTGCTGCTGGAGCTGCTGGCGATCCGCGTCGGCTACTCCATCTACTCCAAGATCCGACTCGCCGCGACCGCGTCCACCGCGGACGCCGAGGCGCACGGCCGCCAGATCTCCTCCATGGAGCAGGCGATCGGCATCGACATCGAGCACGCGATCAACCAGGCCGCGGCGAAGTCGGAGTGGCTGACGGACTTCCTCGCCTTCTACTACACCTCGTTCCACTTCCCGGTGCCGCTGACGATCCTCGCCGTCCTCTACATCTGGCGGCCGACGGACTACCGCTGGGCGCGCGCGTCGCTGGCCTTCGCCACGCTGCTGGCCCTGGTGGGTTTCTGGCTCTACCCGCTGGCCCCGCCGCGGCTGATGCCGGGCATGGGCTTCACCGACCTCGTCCACGGCCCGCAGGACCTCACGAACCCCGACTTCGGTGCGCTGACCGCCGTCACCAACCAGTACGCGGCGATGCCCTCGCTGCACTTCGGCTGGTCGCTGTGGTGCGGAGTCGTGGTGGTGGTGCTCGCGCCGAAGGTCTGGATGAAGGCGCTCGGCCTGATACACCCGCTGATCACGCTGTACGTGATCGTGGCGTCGGCGAACCACTGGATCCTGGACGCGGTCGGCGGCGCGGTCGTCGTCGGCGCCGGCTTCGCCCTGACGTACGTCCTGTCCGGCCGTCGGCAGGTGCTGCCGCGCGCGACCGGGAAGACGGCGGGCGTGGGTGCGGTCCCGGCAGCGCGCAAGTCCGAGGACGCACCGGGCCCGTCGGACGCGGCGCCGGCGTCGCCGGACAAGGTCGAGTCGTCGGATGCGCCGGATTCACCGGCGGGGGGCGCTGCCGAGCCCGTCGTCCCCGCAGCCCCGAAGTAGCGCCGGGGCGCGGTTCCGGCAGCGCAACGGCCCCGGAGGACACGGACGGTACGCCGCCCGTGCCCCCCGGGGTGGATCGTCGCGTGTCGTCAGGATCCGTCAGCGCGCCGCGTTCCGCCACTCGGGGCGGTGCCCACGCCCTGACCAGGCCGTGTCCGGTAAGTCCCGCGTGCTTCCTTGTGCCTTTGGACGTAGCCGCCGTAGCCCTGCGGGAGCGTTGGTCTCTGCGGCCCGGTGGTGGGCTGATCGCGCAGTTCCGCCCCCTACGCCCAGAGGGCGTGGGGGGACCCCCAGCGCCCCTTGTTGCCCACGCCCTGCGGGCGTAGGGGCAAACCCGTACCCGGCCCGCAGGTGACCACCGGGCCGAAGTCGCCACGATCGCTGAGCCCTCACGGTGCCACCGCGCCTGCCAAGGCAAAGGCACACAGGACTTTCCGGACACGCCCTAGACGGTGACGCGGAGTTCCTTGACGCCGTTCAGCCAGGCCGAGCGCAGTCGGCGCGGTTCGCCGACGAGCCGCAGGTCGGGGAGGGCGTCCGCGATCGCGTTGAAGATCAGGTCGATCTCCATCACGGCCAGCGACTTGCCGAGGCAGAAGTGCGGGCCACCGCCGCCGAAGCCGAGGTGCGGGTTGGGGTCGCGGCCGACGTCGAAGCGCTCGGGGTCGGTGAAGACCTCGGGGTCGTTGTTGGCGGACGCGTAGAACATCCCCACCCGGTCGCCCTTCTTGACCTCCTGGCCGCCGAGGAGCAGGTCCTGCGTGGCGGTGCGCTGGAAGGCGACCACGGGGGTGGCCCAGCGCACGATCTCCTCCGCCGCGGTCTGCGGGCGCTCGCTCTTGTACCGCTCCCACTGCTCGGGGTGGGTGAGCAGGGCGTGCATGCCGTGCGTGATGGCGTTGCGCGTGGTCTCGTTGCCGGCGACCGCCAACAGGATCACGAAGAAGCCGAACTCGTCCGTCGACAGGTTGCCCGAGCCCTCCGCCGCCACGAGCCGGGTGACGATGTCGTCGGCCGGGCACTCCTTGCGGGCGGCGGCGAGGTTCATCGCGTACGCCAGGAAGTCCATCGACGCCTCGACGCCCGCCTCCTGGGTGACGGCGTACTCCGGGTCGTGGTAGCCGGCCATCGTGTTGGACCAGTCGAAGATCTTGGCCCGGTCCTCCTGGGGGACGCCGATCAGCTCGGCGATGGCCTGGAGCGGCAGCTCCACCGCGATGTCGGAGACGAAGTCGAACGAGCCCTCGGAGCGGGACCGCTGCGCCGCCTCGGCGACGATCTTCAGCGCCCGCTCGCGCAGCGCGTCCCGCAGGGAGTTCACGGCGCGCGGGGTGAAGCCGCGCTGCACGATCTGCCGCACCCGGGTGTGCTCGGGCGGGTCCATGTTCAGCATGATCAGCCGCTGTACGTCGATCTGGTCGCGCTGGATCGACTCGTCGAAGCGGATGATCGCGGTGTTGGTCCAGGATGAGAACAGCTCGGGTTGGGTCGACACGTACTTGACGTCCGCGTGCCGCGTCACCGCCCAGTAGCCCTCGTCGTCGTAGCCGGACGCGCCCCGCCGCTGCGGGCACCACGACACGGGTGCGGTCTCGCGCAGCAGGGTGAACTCGGGGAGCGGTACCCGCGACTGCAACAGGTCGGGGTCGGTGGGGTCGAATCCCTCGGTCAGATGGCGGGGGCAGGACATCGGCAGCTCCGGTTCTCTGATGACCCATCAGATTCGACCGAAAGTTAGTAACGAGTTCTACAAGTGGCAAGGGGCGCGGCCGGATCCGTTGCGCGCGGTGCGTGCGGCAAGGGTGTGCAAGACCCTTGCGTACTGACGGTAACTCTCATCAGACTGACGGTGGAACTAGAACGCGTACTAGTTCTCTTGCGGAGCGCCGGGGCCGGGACGCCCGCCCGCGCAGTTCAAGGAGAGGACGAGTCATGGCCGCCGAACCCGTCATCGTCGAAGCCGTACGCACCCCCATTGGCAAGCGCGGGGGCGCCCTCGCCAATCTGCACCCCGCGTACCTGCTGGGGGAGACCTACCGCGAGCTCCTCGGCCGCACCGGCATCCAACCCGACTGCGTCGAACAGGTCGTCGGCGGCGCGGTGACCCAGGCCGGCGAGCAGTCCATGAACCCCACGCGCACGGCCTGGCTCGCGATGGGGCTGCCGTACGAGACGGCGGCGACGACGGTCAACTGCCAGTGCGGCTCGTCCCAGCAGGCGTCCCACATGGTCGCCAACATGATCTCCGCGGGCGTCATCGACGTCGGCATCAGCTGTGGCGTGGAGGCGATGTCGCGGGTGCCGCTCGGGAGCGCGTCCAAGAACGGCCCGGGCAAGCCCGTGCCCGAGGAGTGGAACGTCGACCTCCCCAACCAGTTCGAGGCGGCGGAGCGGATCGCCCGACACCGCGGGCTGAGCCGCGAACGCGTCGACTCGCTCGGGCTGCTGTCCCAGGAGCGGGCCGCGACCGCCTGGGCCGAAGAGCGCTTCAAGCGCGAGACGTTCGCCGTCCAGGTCCCCACCACGGAGGATGAGCAGGCCACGGGCCAGGGCATGTGGCGGCTCGTCGACCGCGACGAGGGGCTGCGCGACACCAGCATGGAGGCGCTGGGGCGCCTCAAGCCCGTGATGCCGACCGCCGTCCACACCGCCGGCAACTGCTCGCAGATCTCCGACGGCGCGGCGGCGATCATGTGGGCGTCGCGCCGGATGGCCCGCGCGCTGAAGCTCAAGCCGCGGGCCAGGATCCTCGCCCAGGCCCTCGTCGGCGCGGACCCCCGCTTCCACCTCGACGGCCCGATCGACGCGACGCGCGCAGTGCTCGGGAAGGCGGGGATGTCCCTCAAGGACATCGACCTGGTGGAGGTCAACGAGGCGTTCGCGTCCGTGGTGCTGAGCTGGGCGCAGGTCTTCGGCCAGGACCTGGAGAAGGTGAACGTGAACGGCGGCGCGATCGCGCTGGGCCACCCGGTGGGCGCGACGGGCGCGCGCCTGATCACCACGGCGCTGCACGAGTTGGAGCGGCGGGGCGGGGAGGTGGCATTGGTGGTGATGTGCGCGGGCGGCGCGCTGGCCACGGCGACGCTCCTGCAACGGGTGTGACCACCCCGGGCCCCTGACGGAGTCGCCGCCGCCCTGCGCGGGCGACGCCCTCTGCGGGTGGTCCGTGGGTTGGTGCGGTGCGCGCGCCCTGGCCCTGGACGCCCTCGCCGTGGCACCACCGGGCCGCAGCGAACGGTGCTCCCGCAGGGGAGCAGCCGATGTGTCAGGCGGCCCGAAGGCGAAACCGAGCACCGATTACGGCGCCTCAAGGGGAGTGGAGTCCGGCTGCCAGTCGGCGAAGTTGGCGCGGGAGGCGTCCCGCCGGTCCCGTTGGGCCTGCTCGGCAAGAGCGAGGACGCGCGCGTGGAACGCGTTCGACGCCGGCACCTTCCACATGTGCAGATACGTGAGCAACTGCGTCAGCACGGTGTCGTACTCGACAAGGGTGCTGCTGCCGTCGCCGATGGCAGCGGCCAGCCGCCTCGCCCAGTCCGCGGTCCTCTGGTCGATCTTGCCGGCGGATCGGAAGTTGCTGGCGTAGGTGCCGAGCTTGTCCCCCTTGGCGTACCTCAGTTTGAAGTCGATCATGGAAACCTGTCGAGGGGTGAAGCCCTGCTGCTCGCTCATCACTTCGAGCTCGTGGATCGTCCGGTTTCGCCGGTGGGCGAGGCTGATCACCTCGGCGTCGGGAAGGCCGCGCTGAAAGAGCAGGAGCAACCTGGTGTTGTCGTATGCCTGCCCGGCTGCCACGTGCGTGAGTTCATGGGCCAGGGAACCCAGCCGCTCCTCCTGCCCGGACCCCTGGACCAGTCCGTGCTTCAACGTGTACTCGGGGGAGCCGGCCGGGTTCTTGTCGGTGCCGGGGAGACCTTCCTTGAAGTCCACCAGGTTCTCGTGGCCGAGTACCTCTTCGAGGGTCTGGCGAGTGGTCTCCGGAAGGGTCGGATCGTCCTTCAGCGCACGGAGCTTCGCCACGTCCCTCTTCACGACGTCGACCAAGGCGGCGGGATCCTGCGTGCGGATTTCGGCGACGGTCCGGGTGAGGAGCGGATCCCATCCGCCACCCGGAGGGCTCAGGCTCAGCTCGACGTCGCCGCCGAACTCGTCCGCGGCCTTCAGCGCGATCTCGTGCAGCGGATACAGCCGGAGCAACTTCTCCAGCGGTGACGTCCGGGCCAGCGCGACGATCATGCCGGCACAGACTTCCCTTTCGACCTCCGCCTCGCGCAGCAGCAACTCGACCGTCCTCTTCTCCTCCGCGGTGTTCAGCGCGAGCCGTCGCGACAGCACGCCGCGGCACTCGGTGATGAGGGCGTCCAGCGCCGCCACCCGATTCTGGTACTGCTCCGGGGGAATGGCGCTGTAGGCCCCCAGCGCGGCATCCACCTTGTCCACTCCGCGACTCAGCGCGCTCCTCCTCGCCCTGTGGCGGAAGGCGTCCGGGCTCATCAGGCGTGCCACGACGGGTGTTCCGGCGGGGGCGGTCGACGGGGCGCTGCCGGTACGTTCCTCACCGGCGCTCGTGCCGGGCGGGACGGCCCGGGACATCACCCGCGCCGCGTTCGCTTCGGCCGCGCGCTCGAAGCGGTCGGACGGGTCCGACACGCGGAGGCCGTCCCCGTGGTCCGTGCCGGACACCGGCTCGCCGCGCTGCTGGATGACGTGCGTCAGCTCATGGGCCAGGGTCAACTTGTCGCCGCTGCCGGCCCCGATGACCACATGGCTGCCTGACGTGTAGGCACGCGCACCGATCTCCGCGGCGGACGTGCGCGCCGCGGTGTCCGTGTGCAGTCGTACGTCGGAGAAGTCCGCGCCGAGTCGGGCTTCCATCTCGGCGCGCGTGTCGTCGTCGAGGGGGCGGCCGGGGGAGCGCAGGACGTCGGGGACGGTGGAGCGCTGCACGGCGCGCTCGGCCGGCTGGTGACCGCAGCCGGCGCTGTGCTGGTGTCCTTCCCGGGCCCAGGGGTGGCCGGCCTGACGGAGCATCTGGACGACAGCCGAGTTGCCGGCGCTGCGTTGGAGGGCCATGAGCGGCGGAGGCGGTGCCGTGACCCGGCCGGTGGGCCTGCGCACCGATGACCGGCTGCCTTCTGCCTCGTTGCTCCTTGCACCGCGGTTCGCGTGCATGGTCTTCCTCCCACGTCGTGGCCGCATGCGCCGATGTCCGCCCTCGCCCCGGATCACCGACCGCCGTGGCGGATGCGGCGCGAGCCCAGCGGATGAGGTCCCGGCGACGGGGCCCGTGATGCATCCCTGGACACGACGCTAGGGCATTCGGCAAGTCCACCGCTGTGGAACGGCTCTCGTCAGTCCGACCTCGATCAGGCACGAGAGCGTGCCGCAGCGAAGTCGTGCCGCTGTCCCGCCCCGCCCGCGCCGTGCGGCGACGGTCCGGCCGCCCTAGCCTTGAAGAGGGGGCTCGACCGGACGTGGACGTGCGCCGCCGCATCCCGAGAGTCGTCGTGCGTGCGCCCGCGCGAACGCGGAGGTGGCGCGATGACCATGACCAGCACGACGGACGCTGACGGTAACGTCACCGTCGTCGACACGCAGCAGAACAGCGGGCAGACGAAGGTCACCGAGACGGTGACCCGGCCGGACGGGACGAAGCTGAGGGAGCACATGGTCATCACGGATGACGCCACCGGCGCGACCATCCGGGAACGGACCTTCACCGAGACGTCCCCGACCGATGCCGACGGCAACCCGGTCACGACCGACACCGAGGACAACTTCTTCCGAGATCCGCAGACGGGGGAGACCACCACGTCGCAGACCGTCGACACCGCGAACGGCGGCACGGGTGCGACGTCGCACGTCGAGACCGAACGGCACACCGACTCCGCCGGGAACGTCATCGACGAGTCGCGGAGGGCGGAGACGAAGGACGCCGTCGGCAACACGTCGGTCAGCGACTCGACCCTGGATCCGGCGACGGGCAACACGACGCTCACCACCGAGACCAAGGACGCGGACGGTCACGGCACCACGCACACCACGGTCGTCGACGGCAGCGGGAACGTGCTCCAGGACACCACGAACACCTTCTAGCGCCCGTCCCGGCGCCCGTCCGTCGAGAACTCCACCGCCCCGGTGAACGCCGCCTTGCGGGTCGCCCGTCGCAGCACCCGCAGCACCGCCGGACCCACCGTCAGCGTCAGGGCCACGGTGAGGACCGCGCGGCCCAGGTCCCAGCCCAGGGACGTCGCCGCGACGTACGCGAAGAACCGCACCAGGTTGTCCAGAAGAGGATCGCCCGGCTGGAAGGAGATGCTGGACGCCATGCCCGGGATGATCGTCCAGCCCTGGAGGTTCATCACCGTGCCGTACCCGAACGCGGCGACCGCACCGTACGCCGCCAGCAGCAGCGCCTCCGCGCGCCCGCGGATCCGGTCCGCGCCCGGCAACAGGCCCGCGCCCATCGCGAACCAGCCCATCGCCAACATCTGGAACGGCATCCACGGGCCGACCCCGCCGGTCAGCAGCGCGGACGCGAACATCGTCACCGAGCCGAGGACGAAGCCGAAGCCCGGCCCGAGCACCCGGCCGGCGAGCACCATCAGGAAGAACATCGGCTCCAGGCCGGCCGTGCCCGCGCCGAGCGGGCGCATCGCCGCGCCCACCGCGGCCAGCACCCCCAGCATCGCGACCGCCTTCGCGCCCATCCCGGTGTCGGCGATCGTCGCCACGACGACGCCCACCAGCAGCGGCAGCAGCAGGGCGAAGAGCCAGGGCGCGTCCTCGGCGTGGGCGACGATCCCGGAGCGTTCGTCGGCCAGCAGCGGCCAGCCGAAGAAGGCCAGCCCGATCGCGCTGACCAGCCCGAGCGCCACGACCGAGCGCGGCCCCAGCCGTACGGGACGCGCGGTTCCGCCGCTCACAGCGCCGCCTCCACCTGGGCCACCGTCAGCCACCGCAGCGGCGCCAACACCTTGCTGACCTGCGGGGCGAACGCGGGCGACGCCACCACGACCTCCGGCGTCGGGCCGTCCGCGACGACCTCGCCGTCCGCGAGGATCACCACCCGGTGCGCGAGGTCCGCCGCGAGTTCCACGTCGTGCGTGGCGAGCACGATGGCGTGCCCGTCGGCGGCGAGCCCCTTGAGCACGCCGACCAGCCGGGCCTTCGCCGCGTAGTCGAGGCCCCGCGTCGGCTCGTCGAGGAGGATCAGCGGGGGCCTCGCGGTCAGCACCACCGCCAGCGCGAGCGCGAGGCGCTGCCCCTCCGACAGGTCGCGCGGATGCGTGTCGTCGCGTATGCCCGGCAGCAGTCCGGCGACCAGTTCCCGACAGGCGCCCGGCGCCGCGCCCGCGTCCTGGTCGGCCGCCGTGCACTCCGCGGCCACCGTCTCCGCGTACAGCAGGTCCCGGGGGTCCTGCGGTACGAGACCGACGCGGCGGACCAAGTCCCGTGGCCGCACGCGGTGGGGTGCGTCGCCGCCGACGGAGACCGAGCCGGCCGCGGGCTGCACCAGGCCGGTGAGCGCCGCGAGCAGCGTGGACTTCCCGGCGCCGTTGCGGCCCATCAGCGCCACCGTCTCCCCGGCTGCCACCGCCAGGTCCACCCGGCGCAGCGCCTCGGTGCGTCCGCGGAGCACCTGGAGCCCGGTGACCTCCGCCAGCGGCTCGCCGGCCGCGGGCGCGGGCAGGGACACCGGGTCCCCGAGCCGCTCCCGCAGCCCGGCCGCCCGGCGCCGCGCGTCGCGCACGGACAGCGGCAGCGGGTCCCAGCCGGCGAGCCGGCCCAGCGCCACCACCGGCGGACGGACCGGTGAGATCGCCATCACCTCGTCCGGCGCGCCCAGCACGGGCGCCCGGCCCGGCCCGGGCAGCAGGACGACCTGGTCCGCGTACTGCACCACCCGCTCCAGTCGGTGCTCGGCCATCAGCACGGTCGTCCCCAGGTCGTGGACGAGCCGCTGCAACACCGCCAGCACCTCCTCCGCCGCCCCCGGGTCCAGCGCCGACGTCGGCTCGTCGAGGACCAGCACCTTGGGGTGCGCGGCCAGCACCGAGCCGATCGCCACCCGCTGCTGCTGACCGCCCGAGAGCGTCGCGATCGGCCGGTCCCGCAGGTCCGCGAGGCCGAGCAGGTCGAGGGTCTCCTCGACTCGGCGGCGCATCACGTCCGGCGCGACGCCCAACGACTCCATGCCGTACGCCAACTCGTCCTCGACGGTGTCCGTGACGAAGTGCGCCAACGGGTCCTGGCCCACCGTGCCGACGACGTCGGCCAGCTCCCGCGGCCGGTGCGTCCGGGTGTCCCGGCCGTCGACCGTGACGCGCCCGCCCAGCGTGCCGCCGGTGAAGTGCGGCACCAGACCGGAGACCGTGCCCAGCAAGGTCGACTTGCCGACCCCGGACGGGCCGACGAGCAGCACCAACTCGCCCTCCGGGACCGTCAGGTCCACCCCCTCGACGGTGGGCGCCGCGGCGCCGTCGTAGGTGACGGACACGTTCTCGAACCGGATCACGACTGTTCCTTCGGGCCGGGTCCTGGAAGTAGGGGAAGCGGGGCCCCACGGGGTACGGGGGCGACGAACGCCGGCAGGAGCCCGATCAGCACCGCCAGCGCCGGCCACACCGGCAGGGTCGGCGCCACCAGGGGCAGGACCCCGGGCTCCAGCGCCGCGGGGGAACTGTTCGCGGCCCACGCCAGCAGGGCGCCCACGGTCGCCCCCGATCCGGCGATCAGCCAGGACCGCGGCCCGAACCGGTCGGGCCGGTAGCGGGTGCGTACGGTGCGCCGACCGCCGAGCCGCAGCCCGCCGACCGCGGCGGCCACCCCGGCGGCCAGCAGCGGCAGCCCGTAGGCCCCGCCTTCCGCCGCGAGCAGGGCGTACGTGCCGGCGCACACCCCGAGCAGTCCGCCGAGGGTGAGCGCGGTGGTGGTGTGCCGCACGGCGCGCGGCACTTCGGCGGTGCGGCCGTAGCCGCGGGCGTCCATCGACGCCGCCACCGCGATCGACCGCTCCAGCGCGCCCTCCAGCACCGGCAGCCCGATCTGCGCCATCGCCCGCAGCCCGCCCGTGCGCCGGCCCCGCAGCCGGCGGGCGGTGCGCAGCCGGGCCACGTCGGCGACCAGGTTCGGCGCGAAGGTCATGGCGACGACCACGGCGACGCCCGCCTCGTACAACGCGCCCGGCAGCGACTTCAGCAGCCGGGCCGGGTTCACGAGCGCGTTCGCCGCGCCCACGCAGATCAGCAGCGTCGCCAGCTTCGCGCCCTGGTAGAGCGCGAACACCAACTGTTCCGCGTACACCGGCCCGCCGATCCGGATGCCCTTCGCCCACTCGGGCAGCGGCACCTCCGGCAGCGTCACCACCAGGTGCGTCCCGGGGATCGGGGCGCCGAGGAGCACGGAGAACAGCACCCGGATCGCCAGCACCAGCAGGCCCAGCTTGAGGAAGGCGACGTACGCACGGGCCCAGGGCGCATCGGTGCGGCGGGCCGCGACGACGTAGCCGGCGACGGCCACGACCAGTCCGAGGAGCCAGGGGTTGGTGGTGCGGGACGCGGCGGCGGCCAGCCCGACGGCCCACAGCCACCAGGCGCCCGGGTGCACCGCGTTGGACCGGTTCGCCTCGGGCGCCCGCCACCGCGCCCACGCGGACGGGGCCGTGGGCGCGGCCTCGGTGGCGGAGAGGGATCGGGCGGCCATCAGGGGCGTCGGCGGCGGATCTGCCAGAAGGTGGCGGCGCCCAGGACGAGGAAGACCGCGAGGCCGGCGACGGTGCCGAGCGACGGCCCGCCGTCGTCCTGCGCGTCGGACTCCACGGCCTTCGCGCTCGGCGCGGTCTCCTCCGCCTGCTCGGACTTCTTCGAGGTGTCCGAGACCTGCTCGCCGCAGCCCTGCGCGGGGTAGCCGGAGATCGCGCACAGCAGCGCGTTGCCGTCGTAGCGCAGCGGCTTCGCCACCTGCGCCAGGGCCTCCGCGGTCGTCGCGCTCCCGGCGACCTTGGCGCAGACGGCGCGCACGTCCGGCGGGCTCTCGCCACCGGCGGCGTCCGTCGCCGTCCCGGAGTCGATGACCAGGGCGACGCGCTTCTTCCCGTCCTCCGCGGGCGTGCTGCCGCAGACCGCGTCGAAGTCGGGTGCGGGGCGCGGCTGAGACGCGTCCGAGGAGTCCGCGCTGACGGCGAACCGGAAGCCGTGGACCGCGCCGTCGGCGGGGCGGGCGGTGGCCGGGCCCTCGGTGGCGTACGTCCACGTCGTACCGTCGGCCTGCCAGAACGACCAGTAGCGGTAGCCGGCGGCCTGCGCCGGGGCCGCGCCGGTGAGCACGGTCACCAGCGCGGCGGTGACCAGCGCGAGGACGGCGGCGAGCGGTCGCGCCCCGCCCGGGGCCCGGTCCCGGCTCACGACTGGGACTTGCGTCGGCCGCTGAACAGGATGCCCGCGCCGACGCTCGCCGCGAAGAAGGCGCCGACGATCCACCACACGCCGACCCCGCCGTCCTTCTCTTCCTTCTTCTCGTCCTGCTTCTTCGAGGTGTCCGACTCCGCGCTCTGCGGGGCCGGGCCGGTGGCGTTCAGCCCGGCGACCAGGTCGGTGCCGCCGAAGTCCTTCGGGTCCGCGCCGGTGGCGTGCGCGGCCAGGATGAGCTGCGCGTACGCGGCGGGGCCCGACTCCTTCGCCCAGGCCGGCGCGTTCTTCTGGAGCCAGGTCAGGGAGGTCTTCGCCGGCTCGGCCAGGCCCTGCGCGGAGAGCGCGACGACCGCGTCCGCGGTGTTGCCGAAGTCCGGCTTCGGGGCGGTGTCCTCGGCGCCCGGCATCGGCGGGGCGAGCAGGTGCCCGGACTTCGCGAGCGCGCCCGCGAGGTACACGGCGCCGTTGTGGGCAGCGCCCTCGACGTCCGTGGCCTTCGCGCAGGTCGTGCCCGCGGCGTGCGCGGCGCCGGCCTTCGCGACCAGGCCCTTGCCCTGGGCGGCGAGCACCGCGGCGGCGGTCGAGTCGGCGACGACGCCGGGCTGTCCCGGCTGGTAGACGAAGGCGCCGCCGTCCTTGCCGCCGCACGGCTGGGCGAACGTCAGCAGGGCGTCGTACGGCGACTTGCCGCCCTTCGACCGCACGGCCTGCGGCTGTTCGCCGGCCGCGGCGAGGGCGCCGATCACGACGGCGGTGGAGTTCGCGTCGCTGGCGCCGCCCGGGTTGTAGCTCCAGCCGCCGTCCGCGTTCTGCACGGACTTCAGCCAGCCGACCGCCTTGGTGACCGTCGCGTCCTGGCCGCCGGTGGCGGTCAGCGCCTGGACGGCGGCGGCGGTCGCGTTCGAGTCCCGGGGCAGCTTGGCGTCGCAGGCGCCGGAGACGTCCGCGCGGTACGCGGAGAACGCGCCGTCCGCGCACTGCTGGGCCGTCAGCCAGTCCACCGCCTTCGCGGCGGGCTTCAGCCCCACGGCGTCCTGCGCCAGCAGCGCCAGCGACTGCCGCCAGACGCCGTCGTACGCGGGGTCGGCGGTGCCGAAGAGCCCGGACGGCAGCGGGGCGGGGGAGGGGGAGGCGGTCGACGCGGTCGCCGGGGCGGCGTGCGCCGCGGGGGCGCCGAGCAGGGCGGCGGCGCCGAGCGCTGCGGAGAGGGCGAGCGCGGTGGTGTTGCGGCGGACGGTGGTCATGACGGGTGCTGCCTCTTCCCTGCGGGTTCCCTGCGGGACGCTGACGGGCGCGGGGCAGGGCGCGGGTACGGCGACGCACCGGGCTCCGGCCCGCGTTCCTCGACGGTGCCGACCGTCGGCGGGGTGCCGACGGCTTGAGCGGTCACGGCCGCGTACGGGGCGTTCCGGCTGTGCCCCGGGTGCCCGGGGCTCACGGCTGCGGGTCAGCGCCGGACTTCCACCGGCTTCCCCCCGTACGGGCGTGATACGACCCACCTACCTTACCGACGCCCCGCGGCTGCCCCCGCCGCGCCCCTGGCCCACCGTGGCCCGAGGCTGCTTGCGTTCTGGATGTCTCTGCTGGTCAGAGCGGTGATGACGCGTTCTGGGTGCGGCTCTCGACAAGGCCCTCGGTGGGGCCCTCGGTGGGGCTTTCGTAACGGGCGACGATCGCGGCGGCGCGGTGACGCAGGGCGGTGCGCAACGTCTGCGGGGCCAGGGCTTCGGCGTCCGTGCCGAGCTGCCAGAGTGCCCATTCGGCATGGCGCGCGTCCTGGAAGGTCACCTCCAGCCGCAGCCAACCGTCCGCCTCCGGCCCTTCCGCCTCCTCCGCTTCTTCCGAGCGGACGGCCAGCGCGGTGTCCAGCAGCTCCTCCCGCCGCGCCGGATCGAGTCGTACGAGCACGACGACGTGATCGCTGCCGGAGAGGAACCGCGCGGAGCGCTCCCGCCAGATCCGGTCCAGGTCGACCCGGCCAGGTCGCTCCGCCGCTTCGGGCAGCTCCTCGGCGGCCAGCACCCGCGACAGCCGGTACGTGCGGTCCTCGCCCGACCTCGTGGCCAGCAGATAACCCTGTCCGCGCACGGTGACCAGCCCGATCGGGTCCACCGTGCGCCACCGCGGCGGCTGGCCCGCCGCCGCGTAGTGGATCCGCAGCTTCCGCCCGGCGAGCACCGCGCGCCGCACCTCGACCATCGCGGACCCGGGCACCTCGTCGGTGACCAGCCGACGCGACAGCAGATCGCTCTCCGGATCGACGAGGAAGCGCTGGGCCGCGTCGCTCGCGGTGGCCCGATGCCCTTCGGGCAGCGCGTCGACCACCTTCCGCATGGCCGAAGCGAGCGCCGCCCCCAGCCCGAACACCTGCTCCCCGCGCCCCGCCCCCGCGGCCAGCAGCGCCAGCGCCTCGTCGTGGTTCAGCCCGGTCAGCTCGGTCCGGAACCCGGGCAGCAGTGCGAACCCACCGTGCCGCCCCCGCTCGGCGTACACCGGCACCCCCGCCGCGGACAGCGCCTCGACGTCCCGCAGCACGGTCCGCGTCGACACCTCCAACTCGCGGGCGAGCACCTCCGCGGTCAGCTGACCGCGCTGGCGCAACAGGAGCACCAGGGAGACCAGTCGATCGGCGCGCATCCGGGAACCGTACCGAATACATGACGAAGGGTGTCGTGTTTGCCGGGGAGGCTCGTGTGCGTACCCCGAGGAATCGAACGAATCGAGCTGCTGTGGCAAGGGAACGAACGGCGATCAACCCCGTGACGTGGTCGACGGGCCTGGGCTTCAACCAGGGCGAACTCGTCACCGGACACACCCGCACCCTCTACGTCTCCGGCCAGACCGCGATGAACGGAGCCGGCGAACCCCAACACGAGGGCGACATGGCGGCTCAGCTCGCCTTGAGCATCGCCAACCTTGAGGCCGTGCTCACCGAGGCCGACATGACCCTGGCGAACCTCGTCCGCCTCAACGTCCACACGACGGACGTCGACCTCCTCTTCCCGCACTACGGCGTCCTGACGTCCCGCCTCGCCGCGGCGGGGGTGGCCCCCACGACCACGATGCTGGGCGTGACCCGCCTGGCCATCCCCGGCCAGCTGGTCGAACTTGAGGCAACTGCGGTGTCGTAGTAGTCGGCGCGCCCGGCGCGCCGTGGCTTCAGCGCGCCACGTAGCGCTCGGGCGCGGCCTCCACGCGGACCGCGTCGCCCCGCTTCACCAAGCGTCGCAAGTGCGCCTCCGCCTCCGAGACCGCGATCGTGCGGGACGCATGGGGGATCTGTGCCCACGGGCGGTTCCACTCCATCCGCTCCGCCGCCTGCCAAGGCGTCAGCGGCACCGTCAGCAGCGCCAGCAGGTCGCGCAGCCGCCGCTCGTGGTGGGCCAGCAGCTCCCGCACCCGCGCGCCCGCCGTGGTGAAGGCGTGCTGGTGCGCGGGCAGCACCTCCGCCGGGGCCAGTTCCCCGACGCGCTCCAGCGAGGCGAGGTAGTCGCCGAGCGGGTCGAGTGCGGCCCCGTCGCCCTCGCCCGCGTCGGGGTCCTCGTACAAACCGATGTGCGGTGTGATCCCCGGCAGCAGGTGGTCCCCGGAGAACAGCCGTCCGCGGCCCGGCAGGTTCGCCGGGTGCGCCTCCTCCAGGTGGAGGCAGACGTGTCCGGGCGTGTGCCCCGGCGTCCAGATCGCCCGTAGTCGGCGGCCGGCCGTCGGCAGCAGTTCGCCCGGCACGATCTCCCGGTCCGGCAGCGCCGCCCCCATTCCCGGCAGCGTCCGCCCGCGGCCCGCCGCGCGCGCCGCCCGCAGGGGCGCGACGTGCTCCGCGGGCGCTCCGGCGCGTTCGAGCTTGTCGGCGAGGTAGTCGAGCCAGTCGTGCCGGTCTGCGGGTGCGGAGCGGCGCGCGCGGCGGACGACGGCCGTGTCCGCGGGGTGCATCGCGATCCACGCGCCGGACGCCTCCCGCACCCGGCCGGACAGCCCGTGGTGGTCCGGGTGGTGGTGGGTGATCACGACGCCGTGGACGTCGGCGACGGCGACGCCCACGGCGTCCAGTCCGGACACGAGCGCGGACCAGGACGCGGGGTCGTCCCAACCGGTGTCGACGAGCACGGGTCCGCGGTCGGTGTCGAGGAGGTGGACCAGGGTGTGGCCGAGGGGGTTGTCGGGGATGGGGACCTCGATGGACCAGACGCCTCCGCCGTGGTCGATCACCTGCGACATGCCACGCCCCCTCGGCTCGCTGCCGCGCGGGCGTCGCCGCGCACGCGATCACCCGGCCACTATAGAAGGTTAACTGACGGATCGTCAGCTCCCTGGTCGGGCTCAGCCGCGCTCGTCCACCAGTTCCGCGACCGCCTCCGCGGTCCACGGCGCCGCCCCCGGCGCGCCCGCCAGATAGCGGGCGACGGCCGCTGCCTCCCAGGCGCCCGCGGTGCGCAGGCCGAGCGCGAGGTGTCGGAGGTAGGCGGCGGACGGGCTCACCGCGGGCACGTCGGCCAGGTGCCACGGCGCGGTGAACGTCAGTACGGGCACCCCCGCCACGAACCCCGGGTGCACCAGCGTCTCGTAGCGCCCGGGCCCGATCGCCAACCGCCCGAGGGCGATCGCCGAGCCCAGGTCGATCTCGGGGCCGCTGCCCGGAGTCCGGTACATCTCCTGCGCCGCGATGTCGCCGAACTGCTCGGCCGTGACCAGGTGCGCGTGCGCCCACGTGGTGCCGGGGGCGTCGGGATCGTAGAAGGCCCGCCCGCCCGACCAGAGCTTCGACCAGGTCGCGAAGTACAGGGCGCCGGGCAGTGCGAGGGGGACGGACGCCTGCGGCGGCGTACGGTCCCGGCACCCCGGGTGTCCGCGCGTCGCGCCCGGCGGGCGCCCACCGGCGATGTAGTGGTGCAGCCGCTGCGGGTCCGTGTTCGATCCGTACGACGCGTACCAGACCAGGTGGGGGCCCTCGGTGGGGGAGCGGTCGGCGGCGGGGACGGGGGCGGGGCGCTCGGGGGTCGTCAACTGGTCTGCTTCCCCTTCTGCCTCTTCTGCCCCTTCTTTCACGGGGTGCTCGGGCGGTGGAGGGCGACCGGCGCCCCGACCCCGCCGCTTCGACGGGAGGTGCCGGTCAGAAGGAGTGCCCGCACTGGTGGGCCCCCTCGTGCCCCAGCACCAGCATGCAGGTGGTGTTGTCCTGTGGGCACACCCTCCGGCACTTCGGTACCGGTGGCGGTTTCGGTATCGGCACGTCGGCAGGGCCCGCCTGCGACCACACGTCCTGCTGGGGGCACACGTGATCGCCGTCGTGGCCCAGCAGCATCGTGCAGGGGCTCGACTGCTGTCGCTCCTCGCTGCACGTGGGACACGGCCCGCAGTCGCATGGAACGTGCGCCGGTGCTCCTCCGGGCAGGCCGCCGTCCAGGTTCTCGTCACTCACGGCCCCTCCTCGGAATCATGAGGGTGCACCGCCATCTTCCGCCGCCCGCACGGCCCGCGCAATCGGAGCCCGTACCGGGTGCGGCCCGCGGCGAGCTGACGGGCCGATCCCCTCCGCCTGGGAAACCCGCTGGTGAGGGCCTCTTCGCCGGCTGCACTGGCATAGTTCAACTAGAACTGGTATCAGTTCTGAAGCAGCGTCAGATCCGAGTGTCAGATACCGCCCAGCACCACAGGAGGCAGCGGCCATGACCGAGTTCGTGGAACACCGGAAGCTGTTCATCGGCGGTGAGTTCACCGACCCCGCCGGCACCGACGCGATCGAGGTCGTCTCCCCCCACACCGAGCAGGTCATCGGGCGCGTCCCGCACGCCTCGCGGGCGGACGTGGACCGTGCGGTGGCCGCCGCCCGCCGGGCCTTCGACGAGGGGCCCTGGCCGCGGATGACGCTGGAGGAGCGGATCGGGGTCGTCGCCCGCATCAAGGACGCGATCGCCGCGCGGCACGACGAGTTGGCCCGGCTGATCAGCGCCCAGAACGGCTCCCCGTACTCCTGGAGCGTGCTCGCGCAGGCGCTCGGCGCGATGATGGTGTGGGACTCGGCGATCACGGTCGCCCGGGGCTTCGCGCACGAGGAGCGCCGCGCGGGCGCGCTCGGGCCGATCCTCGTGCGCCGCGAGCCCGTCGGGGTCGTCGCCGCCGTGGTGCCGTGGAACGTCCCCCAGTTCACCGCCGCGGCCAAGCTCGGCCCCGCCCTGCTCGCCGGCTGCACCGTGGTGCTCAAGCCGTCGCCGGAGACGCCGCTGGACGCGTACGTCCTGGCCGAGATGGCGCAGGAGGCCGGCCTGCCGGAGGGCGTGCTGTCGATCCTGCCGGCCGACCGCGAGGTCAGCGAGTACCTGGTCGGTCACCCCGGCGTGGACAAGGTCTCCTTCACCGGCTCCGTCGCGGCCGGCCGGCGCGTCATGGAAGTCGCCTCGCGCCACCTGACGCGCGTCACCCTCGAACTCGGCGGGAAGTCGGCCGCGGTGATCCTGCCCGACGCCGACCTGGAGTCCACGATCGCCGGCGTCGTCCCGGCCGCGTGGATGAACAACGGCCAGGCGTGCGTGGCCCAGACCCGGGTGCTGGCGCCGCGCAGCCGGTACGACGAGATCGCCGACGCGCTGGGCGCAGCCGCCTCCGCCCTGGTGGTGGGGGACCCGCTGGACGCCGCCACCCAGGTCGGCCCGCTGGTCGCCGAGCGCCAACAGCGGCGCTCGTTCGACTACGTGCGGCTGGCCCAGGAGGAGGGCGCCAAGGTCCTCGTCGGCGGTGGTCGCCCCGCCGACCTGGAGCGGGGCTGGTACGTGGAGCCCACCCTCCTCGGCGATGTCGACAACGCCATGCGGGTGGCCCGCGAGGAGGTCTTCGGCCCGGTGATCTGTCTGCTGCCGTACGGGGACGAGGCCGAGGCGGAACGGATCGCCAACGACTCCGACTTCGGGCTCAGCGGCAGCGTGTGGACGGCGGACGTGGAGCGCGGCATCGACTTCGCGCGGCGGGTGCGGACGGGCACGTACAACGTGAACACCTTCAGCCTGGACATGTACGGACCCTTCGGCGGCTACAAGAACTCCGGCATCGGGCGGGAGTTCGGCCCCGAGGGGTACGCCGCGTACCTGGAGCACAAGATGATCCACCTGCCGGCGGGGCACGGGGGCGAGGGCTGATGGGCGACCGCTGGCTCGTCGAGGTCGACCGGGGCGTGTGCATCGGCTCCGGGATGTGCGCCGGCCTGGCGCCCGGGGGCTTCGTGCTCGACTCGGCCCGGCAGTCGCACCCCAGGGACCCCGAGACGGACGCGAGCGAGCCGGTGCTCGCGGCGGCGGAGGGCTGCCCGGTGGAGGCGATCGCGATCAGCCTGGTCGGCAGCGGTGAGCCGGTCTTCCCGCCGGAGGAGTGAACGCCCCGCGGCGAACGGGGGCGCTCGGAACGGTCGTACGGTACGGGCGTACGCCGTGCAGGGGCACCGCTCCTCAGGTGCGGCGCCCCGGCCGTGCTCCCGTCCCGTCCGCCGTGTCCACCACGTCGATCAGTCGGCACACCGTCTCGATGTCGATCTTCACCTGGGCGATCGACGCCCGCCCCGACAGCCAGGTGATCAGCGCGGAGTGCCAGGTGTGCTCGATCACCCGCACCGCCGAAAGCTGCTCGGGCGTGGGGTCGTCGAGCCCCATCGCGTCCAGGATGATCGCCGTCGTCTGCCGGGAGACCGTGTCGACCTCGGGGCTGACGCTGCGGTCAGCGAAGGTCAGCGCCCGCACCATCGCGTCCGCGAGGTGCGGCTCCCGCTGGAGCGCGCGGAAGGCCCGCATCAGCGTCTCGGCCACCCGCTCGGCGGCGTCCGCCCCGCCCGGGGGGCGCTTGCGCAGGGTCGTGTGCAGATGGTGGAGCTGGTCCTGCATGGTGGCGACGAGCAGATGGATCTTGGAGGGGAAGTAGCGGTACAGGGTGCCGAGGGCGACTCCGGCGGCCTCGGCGACCTCCCGCATCTGCACCGCGTCGAAGCCGCCGCGGCCGGCCAGTTGCGCACTGGCGTGCAGGATGCGGCGGCGACGGGCCTCCTGGCGCTCCGTCAGGGGCGGTGCGCCCGGGACCGGTCCCGGGCGTCGGACCGGCTCGGAGCGCGCACCGGACGGCGTGCCGGTCCGGGCTCCGGCCCGTGTGTCGGACGTCTGCCGTGCCTGCTGGGCTTCGGCTGTCATGGTCCCCGTCGTCCCCGTTCCTGTCCGTCCCCCGTGGTGGCGCGAATCACCTGATCCGGCCGTCACACCGGAGCTACCTGCGGGTAGATTCGAAGCTCCTTGAGCCACCGAGTCTGAAACTTGTTCTAGATTAGCGCGAGCGGTTACGCTCCGGCGAAACGTATGGGGAGAAGGGGGCCGTGAGTGACCGCTGAGGCCATCGAGGCCGGTCCCCGTGACCCGGAGCGCCGGCCGCGCGGCACCGCACCGGCCACCCCCGCGGCAGCCGACGCCGGCCCCCCGGACCGACCGCTGCGCATCGCGCTCCTCACCTACAAGGGCAACCCCTTCTGCGGCGGCCAGGGCGTGTACGTGCGCCACCTCTCGCGCGAACTCGCCCGCCTCGGCCACCAGGTCGAAGTGATCGGCGCCCAGCCCTACCCCGTGCTCGACGACGGCGTCCCCCTCACCGAACTGCCCAGCCTCGACCTCTACCGCAGCCCGGACCCCTTCCGCACGCCCCGCCGCGACGAGTACCGCGACTGGGTCGACGCCCTCGAAGTCGCCACCATGTGGACCGGCGGCTTCCCCGAACCGCTGACGTTCTCCCTGCGCGCCCGTCGCCATCTGCGCGCCCGCCGCGGCGAGTTCGACGTCGTCCACGACAACCAGACCCTCGGATACGGGCTGCTGGGCGACCTCGGCGCGCCGCTGGTCACCACCGTCCACCACCCCATCACCGTCGACCGGCGCCTGGACCTGGCGGCGGCGGAGGGCTGGCAGCGCCGCCACTCCGTACGCCGCTGGTACGGCTTCACCCGGATGCAGCGGCGGGTGGCCCGCCGGCTCCCCTCCGTCCTCACCGTCTCCGGCTCCTCCCGCCAGGAGATCGTGGACGACCTCGGCGTGCGCCCCGACCGCATCCACGTCGTCCACATCGGCGCCGACACCGAACTCTTCGCGCCCGACCCCGCGGTCCCCGAGGTCCCCGGCCGCATCGTCACCACCTCCAGCGCCGACGTCCCGCTCAAGGGCCTCGTCCACCTGGTGGAGGCGCTCGCCAAGCTGCGCACCGAACACCCCGGCGCGCACCTCGTCGTGGTCGGCAAGCGCGCCGAGGACGGCCCCGTCGCCCAGGCGATCGAACGGTACGGGCTCGGCGGTGCGGTCGAGTTCGTCAAGGGCATCTCCGACGCGGAGCTGGTCGACCTGGTGCGCGGCGCGCAGATCGCCTGCGTGCCGTCGTTGTACGAGGGGTTCTCGCTGCCCGCCGCCGAGGCGATGGCCACCGGGACGCCGCTGGTCGCCACCACGGGTGGGGCCATTCCCGAAGTCACCGGACCCGACGGCGAGACCTGCCTCGCGGTGCCGCCCGGGGACGCGGGCGCGCTGGCCGCGGCGCTCGGCCGGCTCCTCGACGATCCGGACCTGCGGACCCGACTGGGCGCGGCGGGCCGGCAACGGGTGCTGGAACGATTCACCTGGGCCCGGGCCGCGCAGGGGACGGCGGAGCTGTACCACGCGGCGGTCGCCCGGGCGGCGCAGCGGTGACCGCCCCGGCCGCCCCGTGACCGCCCGTACGAACCGGTGACGACGGAGGCGACCCGGTGACGACCTTCCCGTCCACCTCGAACCACCCCCACCGTGAAAGCAGGAACGCGTGCTGACCGTCGACTTCTCCCGCTTCCCGCTCGCCGCGGGCGACCGCGTCCTGGACCTGGGCTGCGGCGCCGGCCGGCACGCCTTCGAGTGCTACCGGCGCGGCGCCCGGGTCGTCGCGCTCGACCGCAACGGCGAGGAGATCCGCGAAGTCGCCAAGTGGTTCGCCGCGATGAAGGAGGCCGGCGAGGCCCCCGAGGGCGCCACCGCCACCGCCCTGGAGGGCGATGCGCTCAACCTGCCCTTCCCCGACGAGTCCTTCGACGTCGTCATCATCTCCGAAGTGATGGAGCACATCCCCGACGACAAGGGCGTGCTCGCCGAGATGGTGCGGGTGCTCAAGCCCGGCGGGCGCCTCGCGGTCACCGTCCCGAGGTACGGCCCCGAGAAGGTCTGCTGGACGCTGAGCGACGCGTACCACGAGGTCGAGGGCGGCCACATCCGCATCTACAAGGCCGACGAGCTGCTGGCGAAGCTGACGGAGGCCGGCCTCGCCCCGTACGGCACCCATCACGCCCACGGCCTGCACAGCCCCTACTGGTGGCTCAAGTGCGCCTTCGGCGTCGACAACGACCGGGCCCTGCCGGTCCGGGCGTACCACAAGCTGCTCGTCTGGGACATCATGAAGAAGCCGATGGCCACCCGCCTCGCCGAGCAGGCGCTGAACCCGGTCATCGGCAAGAGCTTCGTGGCGTACGCGACCAAGCCCCAGCTGCCCCGGGCGCAGCCGTGACCACCCCGCGCACCGAACACCTGGTCCTGCCGGGCGTGCTCACCGCCGCCGAGGCGGCGCGGACCGTCGCCGGGATACGCGCCGAGCAGCGCGCGGACGGCGCCATCCCGTGGTTCCGCGGCCACCACCTCGACCCGTGGGACCACACCGAGGCCGCGATGGCGCTGGACGCGGCCGGCGAACACGACGCCGCGGCCCGGGCGTACGACTGGCTGCGCACCCACCAGCGGCCCGACGGCTCCTGGTACGCGGCGTACGACGACGGCGACGCCGCCCGGCCCACGGACCGCGGCGCGGAGACCAACTTCACCGCGTACGTCGCCGTCGGCGTCTGGCACCACTACCTGGCCACCGGCGACGAACCCTTCCTCGACCGGATGTGGCCCGTCGTGCGCGCCGCGGTCGGCTTCGTCCTGGAACTCCAGCAGCCGGGCGGCCAGATCGGCTGGAAGCGGGAGCCCGACGGCACCCCCGTCACCGACGCCCTCCTCACCGGCTCCTCCTCGATCCACCAGGCCCTGCGCTGCGCCCTGGCGATCGCGGCGGAGCGCGAGGAGCCCCAGCCCGACTGGGAACTCGCCGTCGGCGCCCTCGCCCACGCGATACGCCACCACCCCGAACGCTTCCTCGACAAGTCCCGCTACTCCATGGACTGGTACTACCCCGTCCTCGCCGGCGCGGTCACGGGCGCGGCGGCGAAGGCCCGCATCGCCGAACGCTGGGACGACTTCGTGGTCCCCGGCCTCGGGGTGCGTTGCGTCCTGCCGAACCCGTGGGTGACCGGCGGCGAGAGCTGCGAGTTGGCCCTGGCGCTCTGGGCGACGGGCGAGTCCGACCGCGCGCTCGACGTCCTCAAGTCCATCACCCACCTGCGCGCCGACGACGGCATGTACTGGACGGGTTACGTCTTCGAGGACGAAGCGGTCTGGCCCCGCGAACGGACGACCTGGACGGCGGGCTCCCTCCTGTTGGCGGTCGCGGCCCTGGGCGGCGACGAACCGACGTGCACGGTCTTCGCCCCCGACCGCCTGCCGACGGGCCTGGGGCCGGACTGCTGCGGCGGGTAGTTCGGGCCCGTGGGTGCCCCGGCGCCTACAGCACCAACTCCGCCAGCACCCTCAGCGTCGGCTCGTCCGGGGACGTGATCAGCAGGTCCGTCACGGGGCCCTGGCGCCAGGCGTGGAGGCGGTCCGCTATCCGGGGCCTCGGGCCGATGAGGGAGATCTCGTCGGCGAAGGCGTCGGGGACCGCGCGGATCGCCTCGTCGCGGCGGCCCTCGGCGAAGAGGGACTGGATGCGGCGGGCTTCTTCCTCGTAGCCCATGCGGGACATGAGGTCCGCGTGGAAGTTGCGGGTCGCGTGGCCCATGCCGCCGATGTAGAAGCCGAGCATCGCCTTGACCGGCAGCAGACCCTCCGCCACGTCGTCACAGACGTGGGCGCGTACGAGCGGGGCGACCGTGAAGGCGCCGGGGAGTTCGGCGAGCGCCTCGGCGTACGCGTCGCTGCGCAGCGGTGACCAGTACAGCGGCAGCCAGCCGTCCGCGATGCGCAGCGTCTGCGCCACGTTCTTCGGGCCCTCCGCGCCGAGGAGGATCGGCAGGTCCGGACGGAGCGGGTGCGTGATGGGCTTGAGGGGGCGGCCGAGGCCCGTGCCGTCGGGGCCGTCGTACGGCACGGCGTGGAAGCGTCCGTCGAGGGCGACCGGCGCTTCGCGGCGCAGGACCTGGCGGACGACGTCGACGTACTCCCGCGTCGCGGCCAGCGGGCGCGCGGGGAAGGGGCGGCCGTACCAGCCCTCCACCACCTGCGGGCCGGACAGTCCGAGGCCCAGCACCATCCGGCCGCCGGAGAGGTGGTCGAGGGTGAGCACGTGCATCGCCGTCGCGGTCGGGGTGCGCGCGGACATCTGGGCGACCGCGGTGCCCAGCCGGATCCGCGAGGTGTGCGCGGCGATCCAGGTCAGCGGGGTGAAGGCGTCGGAGCCCCAGGCTTCCGACGTCCACACCGAGTCGTAGCCGAGCCGCTCCGCCTCCTTGGCCAGCGCCAGATGGGACGGGTCGGGGCCGCGGCCCCAGTATCCGAGGGCGAGTCCCAGTCGCACGGTCGCACCACCCGTCCCTTCGCTGTGCGCCCGGCCCCGGGAAGGGGGCACTGGACGAATCTGACGAGGCGTCAGAATAGGGCAGCGGCCCCCCACCCGGAAGGGGTGGAGGGCCGCTGCGGAAGCGAACCGGCGATCCGGGGATCAGCCGCGCTGGATGCCGGAGGTGTCCTGCAGGACGCCCCTGCGGCCGTCCTGCGTCTGCGCGACCAGGCTCTGGCCCCGCTGCTCGACCGCCAGGTACCAGGTGCCCGGGGCGAGTTCCGCGATCGGGGTCGGCGAGCCGTCCTCGCCGTACAGCGGACGCGCCACCGGCACCGCGAACCAGAACGGCGCGAACTCCGGCGCACCGCCGGCGGCCGGAGCCGGGGCCGGGCCGCCCTGCGGCGCCGCGGCCGGGCCGGGCTGCGCCGGCTGCGGACCGCCGAACGACGGCGGGCCGGACTGCTGCGCGCCGAACGGGGGCTGCTGGGCGCCCGGGTAGCCGTAGCCGCCCTGCGGCTGGCCGCCGTACGGGGCCGCGGGCGCGGCCGGCCGCGGCGCACCGAGCAGCGGGGCCTTGAACGCGGGCACGACCGCGCCGCAGACCGCGCCGGCCGCGAGCACCAGCGCGGCGATAAAGCCCAGGATCAGGCCCGTACCGGCGTCCGGGCTGAACTCGCCGACGTCCAGCGAGCCCGCCGGGTCGAAGATCATGCCGAGCCCGGTCCACGCGGCGAAGATCGTCGCGACGACGCCGATGTGGCCCAGTTCGATCCCGAGGACCCGGGGCGCGCGGGGGAGCACGTGCGACAGCACGATCAGCAGGGCGCCGATGATGCCCGCGAGATAGACCCCGAGGAGCAGGGACCCGTTGTCCCAGGCGGTCGGCACGTCGTCGCAGCCGCTGCCGGTGCAGTCGAACGTGTCGAGGAACGAGGCGATGAACAGCACCACCGCTGCTCCGATCACCACGCCATCGCCTCTAGTGAGGGAGCGGATGTTCACGTATGAATCCTTCGTCGGTTGTCTCGGGTCGTCTCATCGGGGGTGTCGGGGCGCTTCTGATCGATCCAGCCTGATCCGTCAGCCACGCCCTGGCCGCCGCCGGGGTTGCGGCGGTGTGTGCGGCAGGGAGTTCGGGGGTGACTCCCCGTCGTCGGGGTCGAATCTATCGTCTGACCGTTCGCGTCGTCTGCCGGGTGCGCTCAGTCACCCCCGACGCAGGGGGAAATGGACCCGATGGAAACCGGATCGGAATCAGATCGGGATCTTGTCCGGTGGATTCGTCGGGAATCACCGCGCTCGGCGGCGTTCGGACGTCCGTTCGCGAATCGGCGGGACCGGAAGCCGGAGGCTGCGGGAATCGCGGACCGTCAGTTATTACGGGCCGTCAGGTACGCGCGCAGGCCGTCCGCCAATCCGCGCGCCGCTTTCTGCCGCCAGTCGGCGTTCTTGAGCAGGGCGGCATCCTGCGGGTCCTGCATATTGCCGCACTCGACGAAGACCTTGGGCACCGTGGAGAGATTGAGGCCGCCCAGGTCGGTGCGCACGTCCAGCCCGGTGCCGGCACCGACGTAGTTGGCACGGGCGCTGCCGGTCGCCGCGGCGAAACCGTCGGCGACGCGCACGCCGAGGTCGCGCGAGGGGGCCACGATCGGGGACGTGTCGGCGGAGCCCGCCTTGACCGGGCCCGGCAGGATCACGTGGAATCCGCGGTTGCCCTTCGCCGAACCGTCGGCGTGCACGGAAATGACCGCGTCCGCCTTCGCGTCGTTCCCGATCCGCGCCCGCTCGTCGATGCACGGGCCGAACGCGCGATCGCCGTCGTGGGTGAAGGCGACCTCGGCCCCTTCCTTTTCCAACAGAGTGCGAAGACGTTGTGAAACGTCGCGGGTGAATGCGGCTTCCCTGTAACCGTCCGCGGTGGCCGTACCCGTTGTGTCGCATTCCTTGCGGTTGGTTCCGATGTCGACGAGCTTATTGATCTCCGCGGTGTGCTGGAAGTTCCCGGGATTGTGGCCGGGGTCGATCACGACGACCGTGCCCGCCAGCCGCCCTTCCCGGGCCTTGGTCGACGGACGGGGCTGCTCCGCCGGTGCGGTGGGCTTGTCGTCGGTGACATCGCCGTGGACGTGCTCGCCCTTGCCTCCGTGCTCGTGGGCGTCGGAGGCGTGCGCCTGCGGGGTCGTCACCCGGTCGGCACGGTCGCCGCCGGTGTCCCGCCACAGCAGCCAGCCGACGAACGCGGCCGGCACGAGCGCCGCGGCGCACGCGACCAGCACGGCGGGCCGCCGCGCCCGCCGACGGCGCTCCTCGCCCCCGCCGTCGATGCGGTCGCGGTCGTCGTGCTCGGGGTGCGGGGGCTGCTGCTCGTCGTACGACACGTGCGAAGCCTAAGTCGGCGGCGTCACGTTCCCGGGGCGACGCGGCGCAGCACGCGCAGCGAGTCGGTGGCCGACTCCTCGACGAAGGCGCCCGACTCCAGCGCCCGCCGGTAGATCCGGTACGGCGCCTGGCCGCCGTCGGCCGGGTCGGGGAAGACGTCGTGGATCACCAGCAGACCGTCCTGCGCCAGGTGCGGCGCCCACCCCTCGTAGTCGCCGCTCGCGTGCTCGTCGGTGTGCCCGCCGTCGATGAAGACCAGGCCCAGCGGGCTGCTCCACACCCGTGCGACCTGTGAGGAGCGCCCGACGACGGCGATGACGTGCTCCTCCAGGCCGGCCCGGTGCAGGGTGCGGCGGAACGTCGGGAGGGTGTCCATCCGGCCGACCTCCGGGTCGACGACGGAGGGGTCGTGGTACTCCCACCCCGGCTGCTGCTCCTCGCTGCCCCGGTGGTGGTCCACGGTGACGGCCGTCGTCCCGCCATGGCGCGCCGCGTCGGCGAGCAGCACGGTGGAGCGTCCGCAGTACGTCCCCACCTCCAGTAGCGGCAGTCCCCGCTCCGCGGCCCGCGTCGCCGCGGCGTACAGCGCCAGCCCCTCGCCCTTCGGCATGAACCCCTTGGCCGCCTCGAACGCGGCGAGCACGTCGCTTGAGGGGTGCGCAGCCGTGCCGGCTGGAGCCTGGTTCATGTCGGGTCCTTCCTGGTGACGCCATGTGTCGCGGCCGTCCGTCCGGCCCGCGCCCCCATGGTGCCCCACGCCCGGAGGGCCCGAGAGGGGCCCCTGGCCCCGCTCGTGGAATCTCCTCCCCTTCTGACCTTCCGTCATATTGGAACACGTTCTACTCTGCGCTCCATGGCCATCGGAATCACGCCCGAACACCAGCAACTGGCCGCGTCCGTCCGTCGCTGGCTCGCCCGCGCCCTGCCGCCCGAAGCCGTCCGCAAGCTCCTCGACGCACCCTCCGCAGGGCTCGGCCGGCCCTCGTACTGGGACGGCGCCGCGGCCCAGGGGCTCCTCGGGCCGCACCTCCCCGAAGTGCACGGCGGCGGTGGCGGCACCCTCCTGGACCTCGCCGTGGTGCTGGAGGAGACCGGGCGGGCGCTGCTCCCCGGCCCGTATCCGACGAACGCCCTCGCCGCCGAACTCCTGCTGCGCGACGGCCGCCACGACGACCTGGTCAGCGCACTCGCGACGGGCGGCAGGACCGCGGCCGTGGCCCTCGGGCCGGGCCGCGTCACCGCGGTCCGCGACGCCGACGGCTCCCTCGTCCTCGACGGCACCGCCCCGCCCGTCCTCGCCGGCGCCCAGGCCGACCTGCTGATCCTCGCCGCGACCACGCCACAGCCCGCCGGGACCGAGACCGAGTCCGCCACCGGGCCGGCCGCCACCGGGCCGGCCGGCACCGTCTGGGTGGCCGTCGACGTCGACGCCCTCGCCGTCCGCGTCCACGAGAGCGCCGACCCCACCCGCCCCACCGCCGAAGTCCGCGCCGACCGCGTCCGCGTGCCCGCGCACCGCGTCCTGACCGGTGCGGGCGCGGACCCCCCGCTCGTACGCGACCTCGCCGCCGTGCTCCTCGCGGCCGAGTCCTGCGGGGTGGCCGCCCGCGCGCTGGACACCGCGGTCGAGCACGCCAAGGTCCGCGAGCAGTTCGGCCGCCCCATCGGGCGGTTCCAGGCGGTCAAGCACCTCTGCGCCGACATGCTCGTCCGCCTCGAACAGGCCAGGGCGCTCACCTGGGACGCCGCGACCGTCGCCGGTGCCCGGCCGCCCGACGCCGCACCCGCCGCGGAACGCGGCCTCACCGCCGCGCTCGCCGCCGCCACCGCCCTCGACGCCGCGTACGACTGCGCCAAGGACTGCATCCAGATCCTCGGCGGCACCGGCTTCACCTGGGAGCACGACGCCCACCTCCTCCTGCGCCGCGCCCTCGTCGCCCGCCAGCTCCTCGGGCCGGGCGACGGCCACCGCACCCGCGCCGCCGAACTCGGCGCCGACGGCGCCCGCCGGCTGCTGCGCATCGATCTGCCCGCGGAGGCGACCGCGCACCGCGAGGCCGTACGGGACGCCGTGGCCGCCGCCCGCGGACTCGACCCCGCCGCCGCCCGCCGCGCCCTCGCGCCCCAGGGGCTCACGGCCCCGCACCTGCCCGCCCCGTACGGCCTGGGCGCGGGCCCCCTCCAGCAGCTCGCCGTCCAACGCGAACTCGCGGACGCCGGCGTGCGCGTCGCCGGCATCGGGATCGCGACCTGGGTCGTGCCCTCCCTGCTGAGCTACGGCACCGAGTCCCAGCGGAGCCGGTTCGTACCGCCCACCCTGCGCGGCGACCTGGTGTGGTGCCAGCTCTTCAGCGAACCCGGCGCGGGATCCGACCTCGCCGCCCTGCGCACCCGCGCCGAACGCACCGCGGACGGCGGCTGGCGCATCACCGGCCAGAAGGTGTGGACCAGCGCGGCGCAGCGCGCGGACTACGGCATCCTGCTCGCCCGCACCGACCCCGACGCCCCCAAGCACCGCGGGCTGACGTACTTCGTCGTCGACATGAAGAACACCGCCGGCATCGACGTCCGCCCGCTGAAGGAGATCACCGGGGAGTCCCTCTTCAACGAGGTCTGGTTCGACGGCGCGCTGCTGCCGGCGGACGCCGTCGTCGGCACGGTGGACGACGGCTGGCGGGTCGCCCGCAACACCCTCGGCAACGAACGCGTCCACATGGCCGACCAGATCACCTTCGGCACCGGGCTCGCGGCACTGCTGGCCGCCGTGCCCGACCTGGACGGCGCGCACCGCGTCCGGATCGGCGCCCTCGCGGCCGAGGCGCACGCCCTCGGCTGCATCGACCTGCGGACGACGCTGCTGCGGGTGTCGGGTCTGGAGCCCGGCGCCGGCGCCTCCGTGCGCAAGCTCGTCCAGACCCTCCACCAGCAGCGGACCGCGGAACTCGCCCTGGAACTCCGCGGCCCCGACGGCGCGGTCCGGGAGGGCGCGGGGGAGCGGGCCGTGCACGAACTGCTGATGTCGCGCTGTCTGACCATCGCCGGCGGCACCACCCAGGTCCAGCTCAACGTCGTCGCCGAACGCATCCTCGGCCTGCCCCGCGACTGACGGGCCCGCCCGCGTCCCGAGCGACGTCGGCCCGACGACCGAGACGAAGGAGCACGCACACCATGAAGAGCTACATCGTGGGCGTCGGCATGACGTCGTTCGAGAAGCCCGAAGCGCGGGACTGGCAGTACTGGGACATGGCGCGGGAGGCCGGCACCCAGGCGCTCGCCGACGCCGGGGTGACGTACGCCGACGTGGAACAGGTGCCCGTCGGCTACTGCTTCCAGCCCTCCACGGCCGGCCAGCGCGCCGCCTACTCGCTGGGCCTCACCGGCGTCCCCGTCTACAACGTCAACAACAACTGCGCCACCGGCGCCACCGCGCTGATGATGGCGCGGCAGTTCGTCGAGGGCGGCCTCAGCGACTGCGTGCTCGCCCTCGGCTTCGAGAAGATGCGCAAGGGCCCGCTGGGCGCCGGCAGCGGCAGCGCGGACGGTGGCGCCGGGGACTTCGCGACCTCGCCCGTCGCACGCCACTACGGCGTGATGGCCGCCCGCCACGGCTTCGAGAAGTCCCCGCCGACCGCCCAGCTCTTCGGCAACGCGGCCCGGGAGCACATGGAGCGGTACGGCACGACGCCGACGCAACTCGCGGCCGTCGCCGCCAAGAACCACCGGCACTCGGCCCACAACCCGCGGGCGCAGTTCCAGGACGTGTACACGATCGAGGAGATCCTCACCACGCGGACCGTCCACCGCCCGCTGACCAAGCTCCAGTGCTCGCCGACGTCGGACGGCGCGGCGGCGGCCGTCGTGGTGTCCGAGCGGTTCGTGGCGCGGCACGGGCTGCGGGAGAAGGCCGTGGAGATCGCCGCCCAGACGATGGCGACGGACACCGAGGAGACCTTCGCCTCCGGGTCGTGCATCGACGTCGTCGGCGCGCCCGTGTCCCGGGCCGCCGCCCGCGGGGCGTACGAACGGTCCGGCCTCGGCATCGAGGACGTCGACGTGGTCGAACTCCACGACTGCTTCTCCATCAACGAACTGCTCACCTACGAGGCGCTGGGCATGTGCGCCGCCGGTGAGTCGGGGAAGCTGGTCGAGGACGGTGCCACCACCTACGGCGGGCGCTGGGTGGTCAACCCGTCGGGCGGCCTGATCTCCAAGGGCCATCCGCTCGGCGCCACCGGGCTCGCGCAGGCCGCCGAGTTGGTGTGGCAGCTCCGCGGCGAAGCGGCGGACCGCCAGGTGACCGGCGCCCGCGTCGGCCTCGCCCACAACATCGGACTGGGCGGAGCCGCCGTCGTCACCCTGTTGCTCGCGCCGTAGCGCACCCGGGACGGGCGCGGCGGTCGGCCTGCTGCACGAGGAGGAGCGCGCACGGCCGCGGCGGCGACGAACCGCGCTGCCCCGTACGTCGATATCCGGATGTGCGGACCGGAAGCCGGCTGCGACCATGACGGGCATGGTCCAGCAGCCCGTGAAAGCCCCCGCCGACGGCCCGTCCGACCCCGTCATACCCACCGGCTCGGCGCCACCCGCACGGACCTGGCTGGTGCTGTCCGTCGCGTGCGCCGGGCAGTTCCTCGTCGTCCTCGACGTCTCCGTGGTCAACGTGGCCCTGCCGTCGCTCCGTTCCGACCTCGGGCTGTCCCCGGCCGGGCTGCAGTGGGTGCTCAACGCGTACTCCATCGCCTTCGCCGGCTTCATGCTGCTCGGCGGGCGGGCCGCCGACCTCTTCGGCCGCAAGCGGACCTTCCTCGCCGGGCTGGGGCTCTTCACGGTCATGTCGCTCGCCGGCGGCCTGGCGCAGGAGGGCTGGCAACTGCTGGCGGCGCGCGCGGGGCAGGGCCTCGGGGCCGCCGTGCTCGCCCCGGCCACGCTGACGATCGTCACCTCGGCCGTGCCGCCCGGGCCGGCGCGCACCCGGGCGATCGGCACCTGGGCCGCGGTCGGCGGGGCCGGCGGCGCCGCCGGTGGACTGGTCGGCGGGATCCTCACCGACCTGCTGTCGTGGCGTTGGGTGCTGCTGATCAACGTCCCCGTCGGGGTGCTCGTGCTGCTGGGCGCGGCGATCTGGCTCACCGAGAGCCGCGGGGGCCGGGGACGCCGGCTCGACCTGCCGGGCGCGGTGCTGGTCACCGGCGGACTCGCGGCCGTCGCGTACGGCATCGTCGAGACCGAGCAGGCCGGTTGGGCCGCGCCGGCGACCCTGCTGCCGCTGCTCGGCGGGCTGGCGCTGCTCGGGCTGTTCGTCGTGGTGGAGGCGCGCTCCGCCGCCCCGCTGATGCCGCTGAAGCTCTTCCGCACCCGGGCCGTCTCCGCGGCCAACGTCACGATGCTGGTGACTGGTTCGGCCTCCTTCTCCAGCTGGTTCTTCATGACCGTGTACGTCCAGAACGTGCTGGGTTACGAGCCGTTGGAGGCAGGTCTCGCGCTGATCCCCAGCTCTGTCGCCGTCGTCCTCGGCTCCAAGGCGGCGCCGCCGCTGATGGCCAGGGCGGGTGCGCTGACGGTCGCCGTCGTCGGCGCCCTGCTGGCGGCCACCGGCTTCGGCTGGCAGTCGATGATGACGGCGGACGGCAGCTACCTCACCGACGTGCTCGGCCCGGGCATCGTGATGATGACGGGGATCGGCCTGGTCGCGACCCCGCTCTCCACCCTCGCCACCTCCGGCGCCAACCCTTCGGACGCGGGCCTGGTCTCCGGCCTGATCAACACCTCCCGCACCATGGGCGGCGCGCTCGGCCTCGCCGTCCTGGCGACGGTGGCGGCGTCCAGGACCGCGGGCGGCACGTCCCCGGAGGAACTGACGGCCGGCTACGCACTGGCCTTCCGGGTGGGCGCGGGAGTGCTGCTGGTCGGCGCGGTCCTGATGCTGCTGTGGCTGCCGCGCCGCAACGCCGCCGCCACCGCCACCAACTCGTCCTGACCAGGGTGTACGGGCCGGCTCAGGCGTGCAGCGCCGCCAGGAGCATCGGCAACGAGACGCGGAGCTCCCGGGACCAGTAGGGCGGGTCGTGCGTGCCGGAGTGGAAGCGGGTCACCACCCGGGCACCGGCCGCCCGCAGCCGCGGGGCCAGCACCTCGTTCTCGGCCCGCATGATCGCCTCGGTGGGGGAGAGGACGTCGGCGGGGAAGGGGGCCTCGGGATCCTCCAGCCCCGGTATGTGCTCGTCGGGTGCGGTGTCCGGAGGATCGAGCGGGCCGAGCCGGCCGTCACCGCAGGACAGCTGGACCGGGACGCCGGCCAGTCGACGCGTCAGATACGCGGGGTCGTGCGCCTCCCAGATGTGGCGCTGGCGCCCGGGGTGCCCCCACAGGGCGAGCCAGTCCAGGCCCAGGTACTGCATCGCGGCCCGCACCGCGCGCGGGTGCCGGTGCGGATGGACGAATCCGCTGAAGCTCGCGGCGGCGCGGAACAGCCCGCGGTGGCGTGCGGTGTAGGAGAGCGCGCCGAAGCCTCCCTGCGACTGCCCGGCGACCGCTCGGCGCGGCCCTGCGCCGTAGTACTTCTCCACCAGCGGCAGCACCTCCGCGAGGTGGAAGCTCTCGACGGCCGGCGGACCGCCGGCGCCGTGCTGCCACCAGTCGGTGCAGAAGCCGAACAACGGCATCTCCGGCATCACCACGAGCACGTGCCGCAGCCCGGACAGGCGCTCGATGCCATAGCTCTCCGTCCACGGCAGGTGGTCGCCGTCCCCGCCCGGCAACAGGTACAGCGTCGGCCAGCGGTGGGCGGGGCGGCGGGCGTGCCACCCCTCGGGGGTGAGCAGCCGGACCTGCGCGGGCCGGCCGAGCGCGGTCGACGACACCGTCAGGTCGACGATCCGGCGGCCGGTGTGCTCCTCGCGCAGCACCTCGGCGCGGGGCGTGGCGGGCGTCGCGTGCGCGGCCCCGCCGGTGGCGGCGGTCAGGGCCAGGGCGCCCGTCAGGAGGAGGGTGCGTCGGGGCGGTCCAGCGGGTGGGACGGGCAGCATACGGGCACCTCATCTCGCCGTCGGGCAATCGTCGGGCAATCGTCGTGCAGGAGCGGAGGCATCGACTGTCCCTTCGAGTCTCACCGGCGCCCCCGCCGGCCCGCAAGCGATCACGTCCCTGGCCCGTCCCGGAGAGGAACCCCTAGGGTGACGCTCCGAACTCCGTGAGTTGACGTATCGTCAGTCATTGAGCTGACGGTGCGTCAGGACTCTTCCCAAGTGCCGAGGGCTGCGTTATACATACCCAAGCCACCCCTGGAACGCGTTCTAAAACAGCGGCGGGGGTCGGCCCCCGGCGACCTCGGTGCGGCCGACGGTGCGGACGGCCGCGCCGAGGTCTTCCAGCCGTGACCACCAGCGACCACCAGCCAGGACGGCACGTCAGGACCCGTCAGGACAGCACGCGTCAGGACCACTCGGGACAGCAAGTCAGCACGGACTACCAGGGACAGCAAGGGAGCAGCAGCCTCATGCCCATCGATCCCGCCAGGGCCGTCGCCGCCGAACCCCGCAGCGCCGACATCAGCTGGGACCACAAGGACGTCCAGCTCTACCACCTCGGACTCGGCGCGGGCACTCCCGCCACCGACCCCGACGAACTGCGCTACACCCTCGAATCCCGGCTCCACGTCCTGCCCAGCTTCGCCACCGTCGCGGGCGCCGGCAAGGGCATCGCCGGCGGACTCACCGGCCCCGGCCTCGACATCGACCTCACGTCCGTGCTCCACGGCGGCCAGACGGTCCGCGTCCACCGCCCCCTTCCGCCCGTCGGCACCGCCACCTCGTCCACGAGGGTCGCCGCCGTCCACGACAAGGGCAAGGCGGCCGTCCTCGTCCTGCGCACCGAAGCCGCCGACGCCGACGGCCCGCTGTGGACGAACGAGTCCCAGATCTTCGTCCGCGGCGAGGGCGGCTTCGGCGGCGAGCGCGGCCCGTCCACCCGTACCGAACCGCCCGCCCGCGACCCGGACAAGACCGTCGACCAGCACGTGCGCGAGGACCAGGCGCTGCTGTACCGGCTGTCCGGCGACTTCAACCCGCTGCACGCCGACCCCCAGTTCGCCGCGCGCGCCGGCTTCGACCGGCCCATCCTGCACGGCCTGTGCTCGTACGGAATGACCCTCAAGGCGGTCGTCGACACCCTCCTCGGCGGCGACGTCGCGCGCGTCCGCTCGTACACCGCGCGCTTCGCCGGCGTCGTGTTCCCCGGCGAGACCCTGCGCATCCGGATGTGGTCCGCGGGGAGCGGCGGCCGGGTGCAGGTCGCGGTCACCGCGGTCGAACGGGACGGCGCGCCCGTCCTCGCGGACACCGTCGTCGAGCACACCTGACCCGTACCCCCTTCACGAACCACCGCTTCGAGAGGAGCCGCACCGTGCGCGCAGCCGTACTGCACGAGACCGGGCAGGAGAAGCTCGAAGTCCTCGACGACGTGGAAGCCGTGGGCTTCGGCCCCGGCAAGGTCAGGGTCCGTGTCAGGGCCACCGGCCTGTGCCACTCCGATGTCTCCGCGATGAGCGGCGTCCTGCCGCAGCCCGCGCCGTTCATCCCCGGCCACGAGGGCGCCGGCGAGGTCGTCGACGTCGGCGACGGCGTCACCCACGTCGCCCCGGGCGACCGGGTGCTGATCTGCTGGATGCCGCCCTGCGGGACCTGTCCCTCCTGCAAGCGCGGACAGACCCAGCTGTGCCTCGCCGGCTTCATGAACGCCGGCGTCCCCAACTTCAAGCGCCCGAACGGCGACGTCTTCGGCTTCGCCGGCACCGGCACCTTCGTCGAGGAGGTCGTCATCGCCGCCGGCAGCGCCGTGCCGATCCCCGACGACGTGCCGTACGACATCGCCGCGCTCATCGGCTGCGGCGTCACCACCGGACTCGGCGCCGCGGTCAACACCGCCGACGTGCAGGCCGGGTCGTCGGTCGCCGTCATCGGCTGCGGCGGCGTCGGGATCTCCGCGATCCAGGGCGCCCGGCTCAAGGGCGCGGCCCAGATCGTCGCCGTCGACCCCGTCGCGGCCCGCCGAGAAGGCGCGCTGCGGTTCGGCGCCACCGAAGCCGTGTCCCCCGAGGAACTCGGCGACGCCAGGCAGCGCATCACCGCCGGCGAGGGCTTCGACTACGTCTTCGAGGTCGTCGGGAAGTCCACCACCGCGCGCACGGCGTACGAGACCACCCGGCGCGGCGGCACGCTCTGCGTCGTCGGGGCCGGTGCGATGGACGACTTCCTGCAACTGAACATGTTCGAGCTGTTCTTCGACGAGAAGCGGATCCTGCCCTCCATGTACGGCGGCGGGGACGTGCTGGCCTCGTACGAGAGGGCCATCGCGCTCTGGCGCGCCGGCCGCATCGACCTGGCGGAGATGATCACGCACCGGGTCCCGCTGGCGGAGGTCAACGACGCCCTGGAGCAGATGCGGACCGGGGCGGCGCTGCGCACCTGCATCGAGATCGGCTGACCTCGGCCGTGGCGCAACGCGTCAGCACGAGCCGGGCAGCCGGAAGGACCGAGAGGAAGCAGACCTGATGTCCCTGCCACTGGACGGACTGTCCGCGATCGTCACCGGCGCGGGCCGCGGCCTCGGCCGCGCCGAAGCCCTCGAACTGGCCCGCCTCGGCGCGAGCGTCGTCGTCAACGACTACGGACAGCCCGGGCGGGACGGTACGGGCGGGGCGTCGGCCACCCCGGCCGAGGAGGTCGCCGAGGAGATCCGGGCGGCCGGCGGCTCGGCCGTCGCCCACCACGGCGACGTGGCCGACTTCGCCGCCGCCCGCGAGCTGGTCGCGCTCGCCGTCACCACGTACGGAAAGCTCGACGTCCTCGTCAACAACGCGGGCATCCTGCGGGACCGGATGGTCTTCTCCATGACGGAGGACGAGTGGGACTCGGTGATCCGCGTCCACCTCAAGGGGCACTTCAACACCACCCGTTTCGCCTCCGCGCATTGGCGCGAGCGCTCCAAGGCCGCGGGCGGGCCGGTCCACGGCCGGATCGTGAACACCTCGTCGGAGGCGTTCCTCGCGGGCTCGGCGGGCCAGCCGAACTACGCGGCGGCGAAGGGCGGCGTCGTCGGCCTGACCACGTCCACGGCGAGCGCGCTCGCCCGGTACGGCGTCACCGCCAACGCGATCTGCCCGCGCGCCCGCACCCGGATGACCGAGGACGTCTTCGCCGGGTTCCAGGAGCCGGCGGACGACGGGCTCGACCCGCTGTCGCCCGAGCACGTGGCGCCGCTGGTCGGCTATCTGGCCGCCCCCGCCGCCGCGGGCGTCAACGGCCAACTGTTCGTCGTCCACGGCGGCATGGTCGCCGTCGTGGCCCGCCCGCAGGTGGTCGCGCAGTTCGACACCGAGAAGGAGTGCTTCAGCCACGACGAACTCGACGCGCTCCTGACGTCGTACTACGCGGGGCGCCCGGCGGGCGAGTCGTTCGCGGCGACGGAGGTGCTGGGCTTGAAGAAGCGGTGAGCCGCCGAGCGGTGGTCCGGCTCACGCCTTCTTGCAGGGCTCGCACGCCCTCGTCAGGTCCTTCATCGCCTCGTCGTCGAACTCGTAGACCTGCATGGAGCGCTCTTGGGCACGGCGCACGGACGTGGCGAGTTCCTCGTACGACGGATCCGACGGCAGCCGCCGCCGCGGTGAGCGAACCGGCCGCGGCGAAGCGGTTGCGGTGGACGTCCCCCGTACGACCGGGGCCGGTGGGGTCGGCTTCGGGGCAGGGGGATCGATGGGCGGCTGGGAGTGCCTTCGGCCAACATGACGAAGCGGCGCCGCTGCCGTCCGCGGTCCGGAACGCGTCCGGTGCGTACGCGCGGCGCCGCTCACGGCCCCTTGATCGGTCCGACGCTCCGCCGTCAGCCGGCGGGCACGGGGCCGTCAGGACGTCGTGTCACTCCGCTCCGGGACGGCGGTGCTTGCCGTGCGGCTCGCCCGCCGCGACTTCGGCCGCAGCCCTGCCGCGGTGCTTTCCGGCGCCTTCCGCTCCGGGTGCCCCGGACGCGGCGACACCGTCCTTCTGAGCGGTCTGGGGTGTGTCGGTTCGGGTCTCAGGCATGGCGGTAACTTCCCCGTCGTCTTGGCTTGCTGTGGTCTTCGCGCCCCACCGCCGCGCACGGGCGATCGCGTGGGTCACGCGCAGGTCGGAGAGTTTAGCCAGCCAACCTGACGCCCCCGAGGGGTGCCTGCTGCAAAGGGACCGGGCGGCACGCCGCGGGCCGGGTCGGTGGGGGCGGCGGCGGCGGGGTCGGGGAGGGGTCGGCCGGTGCGTCGAAGACCGCGACACCGCAGGGCACTGCCCCGTTCGCGTACGGCACGTGCAGGGCGCCCGCATCGCTCCAGCGGCCCGCGCCCGGGAACCAGCCCTCGGGCGCCGGACGTTGGTGCAGCTGCCGCCCCGACGGCCGCCACACCCCCAGCCGACTGCCCTCGCTCCCGTCGACGCGGAACGCCACCGCGCAGCTCTCCGGCAGCAGGACCTGCCCCGGTTGGACGGCGAAGGGCGTGACCGTGCGGTCGGGCAGCCGCAGGCAGTCGGGGAAGCGGACGGGCCGCGATCCGCCGAGGACGCCCCAGCCGATGCGGTCCTCGCCCGGCGCGTTCGACCGGACGACGAGGAGGCCGCTGTCGGGTGCGGCCACCAACAGCCGGTCGTCGCTGTCCTCGGCGATCTGGAGCAGCGGCGAGACCTCGCCGGCGCGCGCCAGGTCCACGGCGACGGCCTTCGTCGGTCCGCCGTCCGACTGCCGGTCGAGCCCGAGCAGTTGCCCCGTACGGTCCAGCCAGACGCCGCCCGAGCAGCGCCCGGGCACCTCGGCGACGGGCTCGGGCCCGAAGGCGCCGCCGGCCACCAGCCAGATCGCCGTCGAGGACCCGCCGGGGACGAGGGCGTACGCGCGCCGGCCGTCGGGCGCCGGGGGCAGCAGCCGTACGGGCCCGGCGGCGGGTGACTCGATGCCGCCGAGGGGGAGTTCGCCCGTGCCGGGGCCGGTCGGATACAGCAGGGAGAACATCTGCCGTTCGCCCGCCCGCCGGTGCACCAGCACCCGCCCGTCGGCCAGCGGCAGCAGCTCGGTGTCGGCCTCCTCGGGCTGGTGCAGCGGCAGGGGTACGGCGTACGGCTCGGGACCGTCGAGCGTCCAGCGCTCGGGGAACAGGGCCTCGCCCCCGCCCGCGAGCCGGGCCGCGTACGCACCGTCCGCGGAGATCGTCATCCCCACCGTCGCCCCGTCGTTGACACGGACTGTCATCACGGCGTCACCTCCGGTCATGACGCTAGGTTTCGCACTTCCTGCCGAACAACACGGGACACCCCACTTCACCCATATGGGTGGTGGGTGGGGGATTTCCCCGAAGGGGAGGGGGTGTCGTGTTGAGGAGGGGGTGGTGATGTGCCCGGGGTGTGTGGTGCTTAAGGTGCTGAGGTAAGGCATTCCTAACCTCGCCACTGCACCTGCGTCACTTCCTTGATCTGGAGCCCGCCATGTCCCTTCGTCGCCGCGGCGCCGCCGTAGCCGCACTCCTCGCCGCCGCGCTCACCCTCACCGCCTGCGGCAGCGGTGACGACGGGGACAAGGGCTCGTCCGGCGCGGCCGACTCCGCCAAGGCCGGCGGGGACGGCAAGAAGTCCGTGGCGCAGGGCGGCAAGGACTTCGGGGACGCGTCGGCGAAGACTGCGGCGATGGGCACGGACGCGGCACCGGGCCAGTTCCCGCGCACCGTCACCCACGCCATGGGCAAGACGAAGCTCGACGCGGCGCCCAAGCGCGTGGTCGTCCTCGACGTCGGCGAGCTGGACAACGTCGCGTCGCTCGGCGTGCAGCCCGTCGGGTACGCGCCCACCGAGGGCGACGACGGCATCCCCGGCTACCTGAAGGAGGCGGCCGGCAGCCCCAAGAGCGTCGGCACGATCAACAGCCTCAACCTGGAGGCGATCGCGGCGCTCAAGCCCGACCTGATCCTCGGCAGCCAGCTGCGCGCCGCCGACAAGTACAAGGAGTTGTCGAGCATCGCTCCGACCGTCTTCTCCATCCGTCCCGGCTTCACCTGGAAGGAGAACTACCTCCTCAACGCCGCCGCGCTGGACAAGACGGCGCAGGCGAAGGAGAAGCTGGCCGCGTACGAGGCGAAGGCCAAGAAGCTCGGCACCGACGTCGGCGCCGACAAGCCGACGATCTCCATGGTCCGCTACATGCCCGGCAAGATCCGGCTGTACGCGCAGGCGTCGTTCATCGGCACGATCCTCAAGGACGCCGGGCTGCCCCGCCCCGCGAACCAGCAGGTGAACGACCTCGCCGTGGAGATCAGCCCGGAGAAGATCGATTCGGCCGACGCCGACTGGATCTTCACCGGCGTCTACGGGGACCCCAAGTCGACCAAGCGCGACACCGCGCTCGGCAACCCGCTGTGGAAGAACCTGGAGGCCGTGAAGGCCGGCCAGGCCAAGGACGTGGCGGACGAGACCTGGTACCTCGGGCTCGGCGTGACCGCGGCCGACGAGGTCCTGGACGACCTGCGCGGCTTCCTGGTCAAGTAGCGCGCCCGTCCGTCGAGGGAGCGGCCTGCGAGAAGTCGACGCAAGGGTCGATGAAAGGCGCTGTTCACGGGTTGGTGTGATGATCGGCGCACGCTTGTGGACAGGGCAGGACGGTCGAGCACGGGGCGCGGGTAACCTGTGTCCCGTGCCCCGTCTATCCGAAGTCATCGCCGCGCTCGACGCCCTGTGGCCCCCCGCCCGGGCCGAGCAGTGGGACGCCGTGGGCACCGTCTGCGGCGACCCCGATGCCGAGGTGGAGCGCGTCCTCTTCGCCGTCGACCCGGTCCAGGAGATCGCCGACGAGGCGATCGCCCTCGGCGCCCAGCTCGTCGTCACCCACCACCCGCTCTATCTGCGGGGCACCACGACGGTCGCCGCCGGCCACTTCAAGGGCCGCGTCGTGCACACCCTGATCAAGCACGACGTCGCCCTGCACGTCGCGCACACCAACGCCGACAGCGCCGACCCCGGAGTGTCCGACGCCCTCGCGGGCGCGCTCGACCTCAGGGTCGTCGGCCCCCTCGTGCCGGACGCCACGGACCCCGCGGGGCGCCGTGGGCTCGGCCGGATCTGCGAGCTCGACCACCCCGAGACGCTGGCCGCCTTCGCCGAGCGAGCCGCCAAGCGGCTGCCGGCCACCGCCCAGGGCATCCGGCTCGCCGGTGACCCCGAGGCCCCGGTGCGCCGGGTCGCCGTCAGCGGCGGCTCGGGCGACAGCCTCTTCGACGCCGTCCGGGCCGCCGGAGTGGACGCCTTCCTCACCGCCGACCTGCGCCACCACCCCGTCTCCGAAGCCACCCAGCACTCCCCGCTCGGTCTGGTGGACGCCGCGCACTGGGCCACCGAGTGGCCCTGGTGCGAGCAGGCGGCTGCCCAGCTCGACGAGGTTTCCGACCGGCACGGCTGGGGCCTTCGCGTCCACGTCTCGGCCACGGTCACCGATCCCTGGTCATCCCATACCTCTTCTCCTGGAGCCCCCAACTGAACGCCGCGCCCGCCGACCAGATCCGACTCCTCGACGTCCAGGCACTTGACGTTCGGCTCTCCCAGCTCGCCCACAAGCGCAAGTCGCTGCCCGAGCACGCCGAGATCGACTCGCTGACCAAGGACCTCACCCAGCTGCGCGACCTGCTGGTGGCCGCGCAGACCGAAGAGAGCGACACCGCGCGCGAGCAGACCAAGGCGGAGCAGGACGTCGACCAGGTCCGCCAGCGCGCGGTGCGCGACCAGCAGCGCCTGGACTCCGGTGCGATCACCTCGCCCAAGGACCTGGAGAACCTCCAGCGGGAGATCGTCTCCCTCGCCAAGCGCCAGGGCGACCTGGAGGACGTCGTCCTCGACGTCATGGAGCGCCGGGAGTCCATCCAGGAGCGCGTCGCCGAACTCACCGACCGCGTCGCCTCCGTGCAGTCGAAGGTCGACGACGCGACCGCCCGCCGGGACGCCGCCACCCAGGAGCTGGACGCCGAGGCCGCGACGGCCACCAAGGAGCGCACCGCCGTCTCCGCCGCCGTCCCCGCCGACCTCCTCTCCCTCTACGAGAAGCTCCGCGTCCAGCAGGGCGGGGTGGGCGCCGCCCGGCTCTACCAGCGCCGCTGCGAAGGCTGCCGCCTGGAGCTGAACATCACCGAGCTGAACGAGGTGCGCTCCGCCGCCGCCGACAAGGTGCTGCGCTGTGAGAACTGCCGCCGCATCCTGGTCCGCACCGCCGAGTCCGGTCTCTGATGCCCACGTTCTTCGTCGAGGCGGACGGCGGGTCCCGGGGCAACCCGGGCCCGGCCGGGTACGGCGCTGCGGTGATCGACGCCGCCACCGGCGAGACGCTGGCGGAGACCGCCGAGTACATCGGCGTCGCGACGAACAACGTCGCCGAGTACAAGGGCCTGATCGCCGGCCTGCGCGCCGCGCACGCGATCGCGCCGGACGCCACGATCCGCGTTCGGATGGACTCCAAGCTGGTCGTCGAGCAGATGTCGGGCCGCTGGAAGATCAAGCACCCGGACATGAAGCCGCTGGCCGCCGAGGCCCGGGACGCCTTCCCGCCGTCCGCCGTGACGTACCAGTGGATCCCCCGCGAGAAGAACAAGCACGCGGACCGGCTCGCCAACGAAGCGATGGACGCCGGGCGCCGGGGCGAGCAGTGGGAGCCGTCGACCTCCGCGGTCGGGGGCGCCGGTCGGCCCGCGCAGGAGGACGAGGCCCGGGTCGTCGGTGACGCGGCGGCGGGTGCGGCCAAGGCCCGCGCGGCGCTCGCCGGCGGGAAGCCCGCATCGGCGCCGGCTGCCGTGGTGGACTCCGGCACCGCAGTCACCACCGCGGCCCCCTCCGTCGGCTGGGGCAGCTCCGCCGACCTGGGCGCGCCCACCACCTTCGTCCTGCTGCGGCACGGCGAGACCGCCCTCACCCCCGAGAAGCGCTTCTCCGGCAGCGGCGGGAGCGATCCCGAGCTCTCCGCGGCCGGGCTCCGCCAGGCCGAGGCGGTCGCCGCGGCGCTGGCCGCGCGCGGCACGATCCAGGAGATCGTCAGCTCCCCGCTGCGGCGCTGCCGTCAGACGGCCGCCGCCGTGGCCGACCGGCTCGGCCTCGACGTCCGCGTCGAAAAGGGCCTGCGGGAAACGGACTTCGGCGCCTGGGAGGGCCTGACGTTCGCGGAGGTCCAGGAGCGCCACCCGGACGACCTCGCGTCCTGGCTGTCGTCGACGAAGGCGGCGCCGACCGGTGGCGGGGAGAGCTTCGCGACGGTCGCCCGCCGGGTGACCGCGGCCCGGGACCGGCTCCTCGCCGGCTCCTCCGGCCGCACGGTGCTGCTCGTCACCCACGTCACCCCGGTCAAGACCCTGGTCCGGCTGGCGCTCGGCGCCCCTCCGGAGTCCCTGTTCCGGATGGAGCTGTCCGCGGCGTCCCTGTCGGCCGTGGCGTACTACGCCGACGGCAACGCATCGGTGCGCCTGCTGAACGACACCGCCCACCTCCGGGCATAGCGGCCCCGGGCACCGGCCCGCGCTGAAACGCCCTGCGACCGAACGCGGTCGCAGGGCGTTCTCGTGCGCCGGGGTCGGTCAGGCGGCCGGGGGCGCTGCCAGCGTGGACGCTTCCGCCGCCAGGGACTCGATGCGGGACCAGTCCTTGGTGGCGACGGCGTCCGGCGGCAGCATCCAGGTGCCGCCGACGCAGCCGACGTTCGGCAGGGCGAGATAGGCGGGCGCGGACTTCCGGGAGATGCCGCCCGTCGGGCAGAACCGGGCCTGGGGGAGCGGACCGGCGAGGGACTTCAGATACGAGGTGCCGCCGGCCGCCTCGGCCGGGAAGAACTTCATCTCGCTGACCCCGCGCTCCAGCAGGTTCACCACCTCCGACACCGTGGAGACCCCGGGGAGGAAGGGCTGACCCGACCCCTTCATCGACTCCAGCAGCCGCTCCGTCCAGCCCGGGCTCACCAGGAAGCGCGACCCGGCGGAGACCGCCGCGTCCACGTTCGCCGTGGAGATCACCGTCCCCGCGCCGACCGTGGCCTCCGGCACCTCGGCCGCGATGGCGCGGATGGCGTCCAGGGCGGCCGGCGTCCGCAGCGTGACCTCGATCGCGGGCAGCCCGCCCGCGACGAGGGCGCGTGCGAGCGGCACGGCGTCAGCGGCGTCCTCGATGACGACGACGGGGATCACGGGCGCGAGGTCCAAAACGGAGGTCATGGCCTCATCCTGCCGGCGGCGCACACCATGCGCAACGAGCGTTGCGCATGGTGCAACCTGCGAAGTCTCGGCCCCGGCGCCATCGACGCAGGGCGTGCCGCGCCGGTCAGTGGATCTCGGTGACCACCACGTCGAGCGACCAGGGCCGACCGGCGCGCGCCGGCGGCTCCACCTCGACCGCGTGCCCCAGGTCCCGCAGCGCCTCGACCAACTGCCCGGGCCCCTTGGGGCGGGCGCCCGCGACCAGCAGGTCCCGTACGATCCGGCCCTTCGTCGCCTTGTTGAAGTGGCTGACGACGGAACGCTTCTCGACGCCGTCCACCAACTGGGAGTGCAGCACCCGCACGGTGGCCGTCCGACCGGCGACCTCGCCCTTCGGCTTCCACGCCGCCGCGTACGCGGACGACCGCAGGTCCAGCACCAGCCCACCGCCCGCGGCCTCCGGCAGTGCCGCCTCCATCGGCTTGCGCCAGTGCGCACCCAGTGCGCCGAGCCCCGGCAGCTTCACCCCCATCGAGCAGCGGTACGACGGAATGCGGTCGCCCACCCGCACCGCGCCCCACAGCCCGGAGAACACCAACAGCGAGGCGCGCGCCCGACGTCGAGCCGCGGCGTCCAGCGTCGCCAGGCCCAGCGCGTCGTACAGCACGCCGGTGTAGACCTCCCCGGCGGGGCGGGCGCCGGCCGTGCGCAGCGCCGCGTTCTTCGTGACCTCGCCGCGCAGGCCCTCGCTCAGCCCCAGCACCTCCGCCGCCTTCGCCTCGTCCGCGGTGCACAGCGCCACCAACTCGTCCAGCACGGCGGCGCGCGCCTCGGCGAGCCCGGGCAGCGACAGCGACTCGGGCTTCAGCGGAGCGCCCCGCCCGGAAGCGGCCTTACCCTCCGACGGCGGCAACAGCACGAGCACGAACGATCTCCTCACGGACGCTGACGGGACGGACGGGGCCCGGAGCGGGCCCCGCGTCAGCGTACGCCCCCGGGGTGACCGGGCCGCCCGGGGAGGAGTACGGGCGGCCCGGCCCCGAGGCGGTCGACGGCACGGGCCGCCGACCAGTCCGGCTGCGGCTGGAAGCCGGCGGAGATGGCTCAGGTGGATCGAGCGGGTCGGACGGGTCGGACGGGTCGGGTAGATCGAGCGGGCCAAGCGGATCGCGCGCAAGCGGTCCGATGCGCGAGCACGGCCGGACGGGTACAAGCAGCCAGGCGGGCGGCAACGGCTGGGTGAACGGGCTCGGTGCCGGAGCCGGTGCCGGATGCTGCGTCGGATTCGGCGCCGTCCCGTGGGCGCGCCGCTGTCCCGCCCGGGCGGTGTCCGTGACGTTGGGGCGTCAGCGGACGTACACGCTCGAACCGAACTCCGACACCGCGCGCTCGTCTGGTGGGACCACCTCGACCACCCGCCCCGTGCAGTCCGCGCCGGTGAACACGTACACGTACTCGTCCGTTCTGTTGTCGACGAACAGCGGTCTGCGCGTGCTGTCGAAACAGCCGCTGGGGTCGTGGTGCACCACACCGTTGAGAATCAGGTCGCCGTTGGCGGCGAATGCGGACTGGGGGACGGCGACCGCGAGCGTCGCAGCGGCGACGAGGACTCCCAGCGTGCTGGCGAGACGGCGCATGGCGATACCTCCGGTGAACTCCAGGACCACGGGGGCTCGACAGCTCCAACCCCCCTTCGCCATCAACGTTAGGTATGCATCCCACCACCTACAGTCACTCGCAAGAGTGAACGCGGGGTTGCGCCCCTGCCCTCCCCGACGAACGCGCAGGCAGCCGCACCGCACCCCGCCCAAACCCCACTGGCGTACTGTCGCCATCCCGCCGCCGCCCCACGGCCCCGCCCGAGGCAGCGCGCCGCCGCCCGGCACCTGCCCCACCCCCACGAACGCCGCCCCACCCCACGCACCTCTCTCCCACCGCGCGACCCTGCCCGCCCCGCCCTACGCTCGACCCATGCCCCGCCGCGTGATGCACACCACCGGCGCAGCCGCAGAGGCGCTGCACGACGCGCTGCGCGACCTCCGGGCGGAACTCGGCGTTCCGACCGACTTCCCGGCCGCCGTGCTCGCCGAAGCCGACCGCACCGCCGCCGCGCCCCGGCTGCCCGACGCCGACGCCACCCACCTCCCCCTCTTCACCGTCGACCCGCTCGGCTCGCGCGACCTCGACCAGGCCATGCACCTGGCCCGCAGGGACGGCGGCGGCTACCGCGTCCACTACGCCATCGCCGACGTCGCCGCCTTCGTCGCGCCCGGCGGAACCCTCGACTCCGAAGCCCACCGCCGCGTCCAGACGCTGTACTTCCCGGACGGCACCGTCCCCCTGCACCCGCCCGCCCTCTCCGAAGGCGCCGCCAGCCTCCTGCCCGACCGCACCGTGCCCGCGCTGCTGTGGCGGATCGACCTCGACGCGGACGGCCGCACCGCCTCCGTCGACGTCCGCCGCGCCCTGGTGCGCAGCCGCGCCGCGCTCGACCACGCCACCGCCCAGTGCCGCATCGACGACGGCACCGCCGAGGAGTCCCTCGCCCTGCTCCAGGACATCGGGCTGCTGCGGGAGGCGCTGGAGCGCGCCCGCGGCGGCATCTCCCTCAGCGTCCCCGAGCAGGAGATCACCACGAGCGACGGCGGCTACGCGCTCGCGTACCGGGTGCCGCTGCCCGTCGAGAGGTGGAACGCACAGCTCTCCCTCCTCACCAACATGGCCGCGGCCGACCTCATGGCCGCGGCCGGCACCGGCGTCCTGCGCACGCTGCCGACCGCCCCCGTCGGCGCGGTCGCCCGGCTGCGGCTCACGGCGCGGGCCCTGCGCATCGACTGGCCGCACCACGTCTCGTACGCGGACCTCGTCCGCTCCCTCGATCCGCACGACCCCCGCGACGCCGCCTTCCTCCAGGAGTGCACCACGCTCCTGCGCGGCGCCGGCTACCACGTCTTCACCGGCGGTCGGCTGCCCGACCCGGCCGTCCACGCGGCCGTCGCCCACACCTACACCCACTGCACCGCGCCCCTGCGCCGGCTCGTCGACCGCTACGCGGGCGAACTGTGCGTCGCCGCCTGCGCCGGGAGCGGGGTGCCCGAGTGGGTGCTCACCGCGCTCGACGACCTGCCGGCCGAGATGACCGGGGGCGCCAGGCGCGCGGCTGCGGTGGAGCGGGAGTGCGTCGACCTCGTCGAGGCGGCGCTGTTGAACGGGCGGGTCGGCGAGGTCTTCGACGGCCAGGTGATCGACGTACGGGACGACGACCCGGCGACCGGCACGGTCCAGCTGCGCGACCCCGCGGTGGTGGCCCGGGTCACGGCGGACGGCGCCCGCGCCGGGTCGCTCCCGCTGGGCGAACCCCTGCGGGTACGGCTCACCAGGGCGGACCCCGCGGCCCGCCCCGGAACGGCGAGGGTCCTCTTCTCCGCCGTCTGAACCACCCGAGCCCCCGCCTCAGCCCGTCGCGCGCTCCGTCCGCTTCAGCGCCGCCAGCAGCGCCTGCGGATCGTCCGCGTGGAACCGGACCGTGTGCGCGGTGCCGGTCTTCCCCAGCGGTCGTAGGTACGAGATCGGCGCCGCCAGCTCCACCGCGAGCGTCGTCTGGCTGCCCACGACCAGGTCCAGCGAGCCGTCCTCGCGCGGCGCGATCGCCTGCCCGTCCGGGAACCGCCGGTCCAGCCGTACGCGCACGATGTCCTCGGCCGGTATCCGCAGGTCGAACAGTGCGCCGTAGCGCAGCCGCAGTGAACCGTCCGCGCCCACCACGTGCGGCCGGGCCACGCACGCAGCCAGGATGCCGACCATGACGACCAGCCCGTACAGGCCCAGGTACAGCGTGATCGCATGCACCAGCGGCCACGGGATCAGCAGCGCCAGCGCCACCGTCTCGACGATCGACAGCCCGACCCAGGACCACATCATCGCGGCCTGCGCGGAGTTGTAGCCGGCCGCGTGGTCGTCCGCGCCGACCCCGTGCCGGCGCCGCCGCACCCACAGCCAGATGCTGTACACCGAGCGGACCTCGTGCAGCGTCAGCCGTCGCACCACCCGCGGCACGAGCCGCCCGGCCGCCGTCCGCAGCGCCGGGCGCGGTGCCGCACCGTCGAGCCGGGCCCGCGCGTACAACCGTACGAACAGGGCGGACTCCACCGCCGCGGTGCCCAGCAGCAGTGCGATGGCGCCGGCGATCACCGCGGGGGCGACGCCGGCGCCGACGAGCGCCGCGACCAGGATGCCCAGCTCGACGGGGAGCAGCGTCCACAGCAGGACGCGCGTCTTGTGCCCGCGCTCCGTCACTGCCTCCTCCCTCACCGGGTTCTCCCTCACCGAGTCCTGATGCACCGCGTCTCCCTTCGCGACGTCCTTCACGACGTCCTCCGTGCGATCAACACGGCCACCATCTGCCGGACGACCTCGGCCTGGGCGGGGGAGAAGTCGGCGAACAGCGCCTCCGCGAGTCCGCCGTCCTCCAGCGGCTGGTCGCCCATCATCGCGACGAGTTCATCGGGCATGCAGGCGGCCAGCTCCGCGGCCAGGGGCGCCACGCGCGGATCGTCCCGTCCGGCGTCCGCCAACTCGTCCAGCTGCTCGTACAGGGCGTGCACCCGGGAGTTCGCCCCGCCCTCGGCGAGCGGACGCAGCGCGTCGAAGAGCGGCCCGCGGTCGGCGGGGTCCATGACCGCGTCCAGCAGCGCCAGGTGCTCGCGGTCCTTCGCGGCGATGGCGGAGTCGGTGGGCGCGAAGGCCCCCCACAGCCCGGCCAGCTCCGGCGACACGGGCCCCTCGACGGGCAGCGTCCCCGCGCGGGCCCGGTCGATCAGCTCGGCCAGCTTGCCCCGCTGCCGCGCGATCGCCTCCTGCTGGCGCGCCAGGTCCGCGTCCAGCTCCTCCAACACCTCCGCCAACTCGTGCCCGGCGTCGTCCGCGAGCACGTCCCGCACCTCCGCGAGCCCGAGCCCCAGCTCCGTCAGCCGCCGGATCCGCGCCAGCGTCACGGCGTGCTGGAGCCCGTAGCTGCGGTAGCCGTTCGGCAGTCGTTCCGGCTCCGGGAGCAGCCCGAGGTGATGGTAGTGGCGTACGGTGCGCGGGGTGACCCCGACGAGCGCTGCGAGCTCTCCGATCCTCATGCACCCAGTGGAAACGATGACGCTGCGGCAAGGTCAAGCGCGGCGCCCCGGGCGCGCCGCCGCCGGTCCGCGGGCGGGTAGCATGGTCGACACGGCAGACGAGCCGGGCGGACGGCCGCGTGAAGTCCTTCGGGCTTCCCGAGGAACGTCCGGGCTCCACAGGGCAGGGTGGTGGCTAACGGCCACCCGGGGTGACCCGCGGGACAGTGCCACAGAAAACAGACCGCCGGGGACCGTATCCGTACGGACTTCGGTAAGGGTGAAACGGTGGTGTAAGAGACCACCAGCGCCTGGGGTGACCCAGGCGGCTCGGTAAACCCCACTCGGAGCAAGGTCAAAAGGGGACGCGCAAGCGTCCCTGCGCGGACGTTCGAGGGCTGCCCGCCCGAGTCCGCGGGTAGACCGCACGAGGCCGGTGGCAACACCGGTCCTAGATGGATGGCCGTCGCCCCGACGACCGCGAGGTCCCGGGGCACAGAACCCGGCGTATGTCCCGACTCGTCTGTCGCTCAGGACCCCTGACCAGCTAAAACGCAGGTCAGGGGCCCTTTTTGTGTCCGGGGTGCCGGACGGCCCGCGCCGGGCGGCCCTTAGCCTGACCCCATGACGAAGATCCTGGTCAGTGCATGTCTGCAAGGAGTGCCCTGTCGGTTCGACGGGCGCGACAAGGCCGTGCCCGAGGTCGTCGAGGCGATCGGGGGGCGGGAGGTCGTGGCGTTCTGCCCCGAGGTCGCGGGTGGGTTGGAGACGCCGCGACGGCCCGCCGAGCTGGTGGGGGGCGACGGGCACGCGGTGCTCGACGGGGCGGCGCGGGTGGTGGACGACGAGGGGCGGGACGTCACGGGGGAGTTCGTCGCGGGGGCGCGGCGGGCCCTGGAGGTGGCGCGGCGGGCCGGGTGTGAGGAAGCGCTGTTGATGGCGCGGAGTCCGTCGTGCGGGCGGGGGGTCTTGTACGACGGGGGGTTCTCGGGGCGGCTCACGGAGGGGGACGGGGTCACCGCCGCGCTGCTCGGGCGGCACGGGATCGAGGTGCGGACCGCGCCGGGGGTGTGACGGGCGCCCGGGAGAAGGGTCTGGTACGCGTGCGATTTGCCGATTATTGTGCTTTGCGAGGTTTCTTGCTCCGGCCGGACGAAGGAGGCATCGCGTGCGGTCACTGCCCGCTCCCCGTACCGACGTGGCCCCGGGCCGCGGTGTCGATCAGCTCTGGGAGGTCAGCGTCGCCCCGGGCGGCGCGGGCCCGTACGTCCCGGGGGCGTCCGCCGCGCTCGGGCCCGAGCTGTTGCGGCGCGTCGTCGGGTTCGTCGTCGCGGGGCTGCCGGACGCGCGGTTCCTCTGGTGCGAGGACGGACGCTGGACGCGGTGCGCACTGGAGCGGCGGCCCGGGGCGCAGGCGCAGGTCGCGGTCGTGCTCAGTCCGCTCGACGGGCCTCCGGGCGGGCTGACCGCCCGGGAGATCGACATCGTGTCGCTGGTGGCGCTCGGGCTGTCGAACCGGGAGATCTCCAGCCGGCTCGGCACCAGCATCCGTACGGTCACCACCCAGGTCGAGCGGCTGCTGAAGAAGCTCGGGCAGGACTCCCGGGCCGGGGCGGGGGCCCTCGCCGTCGACCGGGACCTGATCCGGCTGCCGATCCCCGGCGGGGTCGAACAGAAGCCGGAGGCCAACGGCACCGACAGCAGCACCGACAGCAGCACCGACAGCATTCGGGTTCTTGACATCGAGCGGCACAGCGGCGGCGCCGCCGCGGCCGGGCTGCGCGCCACCGCCCGGGCCCACCGTCCGGGCCGGTCCCGGCGCCGGGAGACGCTGCGCATCGCCACCATCGCCGTCGGCGGGGCCTTCGCCGCCGACGGGCGCGAGACCGCGCAGGGCGCGGCGCTCGCCGCCCGCGACGTCAACACCCTCCGCAGCGACCTCGGGCAGGCCGTGGAGCACGTCACCGTGCACATCGACCCCCTCGACGACGCCTCGGTGCGCGCCGGACTCGCCGCGCTGGAAGAGGCCGACCCGGACGCCATCACTAGCAGCTACGCCAGCGCCCTGAGCTCCGCCGTCTTCGAGTTCGCCGCGGACTTCGGCCGTACCTTCCTGCACACCAACACCTGGACGCGGAGCGTGGCCGCCGTGCGCGAGGACCCGGGGCGGTACGGGCACGTCTTCCAGACCTGTCCCTCCGAGCCGACGTACCAGGCGGCGCTGCTGTCGTTCCTCGGTGGCTGCCCCTCCCGCGGCGAGCGCAGGCACCGGCTCGCCGTCGTCGAACTCGACGGTTACGGCTGCGCGGTCACCGACGACACCTTCGAAGCCCGGGTCGCGGCCGTCGGCTGGGAGGTCACCTCGACGCACCGGGTCGGTCTGACCGTGGACCGCGTCGACGACCTGGTCGCCGAGGCGCTCGCCGACCGGCCGGACGTCGTGGTGCTCTCGCACCTGTCCGTGGAGACCGCGGCCGAACTCCAGAACGCGATCACCCGCCACCACCCGGGCCAGCTCACGTACCACATCTACACGCCGTCGGTGCCCGGCTTCGCCCGGCGCATCGCCCACGACCCCGGCGGGCAGGTCATCTGGTCGACGGTCACCGGCCGGCCGGACGACCCGCTCGGACGGCGCTTCACCGCGGCGTACGCCCGTGCGTACGGCTCCGCGCCCGGTCGCAGCCAGGCGAGCGCCGCGTACGACCAGGTGCGGATGGTGCACGCCGCGCACGCCATCACGGGCTCGTTCAACCCGGCGGCGATCGGCGGGCACCTGCGGGAGTCCGCCTACCGCGGGGTGAACGGGACGTACCTCTTCGCGGACGCCGGGCAGTCGGTCACCGGTTATCCGTACGACTCCGTCGACCAGAGCCTGTCCCAGCCCACGCTGACCTACCGGCTGTCCGGGGCCGGGCAGGAGATCCTCGCGGTGACGCCCGGCCCGTGACCCCTCACGCCAGGCCCTTGAAGAAGGGGCGGTAGCCGTACGGCGCGCGGGGCGTGGTGCAGGGGTGGCCCAGCGCCAGGTGCATGATCTGCCGCTCCGGCTCGATCACGGCGCTGGCGACCGTGGAGCCCTGCTCCAACGCGTGCTCCGCCGGGTTCGGATGGCAGCACACCGCCTCGGGGAAGTTCCCGTGGTCGCTGAGCACCTCGTGCCAGCCGGCCACGGTCGGCTGCGGCATCCGCTCGGCCAACTCCAGGGTGCGTCCGCGCCGGAAGAGGGTGTCCGCCATCACGGTCGGGCCGAGGTCCGTGCCCGTGGACGCGAACGCCGAGTCGTCGCTGACGAAGTGGTTCGTGTGCACGAACAGCCCGCCGGGGCCCACCCGGTGGACGCTGACGTCGTCGGCGCCGCCGGGGCGCGTCTCCACGTCCACCGCCCGACCGTCGCCCACCAGGAGGTAGTTCGCCGACGACGAGCGGTGCGCGGAACGCAGCTTCTCCTCGGCCGCCTCCAGCGACTCCGACTCCAGCAGGGCCCGCAGCAGCAGGTGGTACGGCATCCCCGGGCTGCCCACGTCCAACGACGTGACCAGGGCGTTCGTCAGTACGGTCAGACCGGCGGAGTTCATCCCGAACTTGGCCAGCAGCCCGGCCTCCACCACCGAGACCCAGCGCGGGCCGTTCGTCGGCTCCGTCTCCAGGACCACGACGGTGCCGTGGGCGAAGGGGATCCAGTCCCAGTTCTGCCCGACGACCGGCTCCGGGCCGCGCAGGTCCGCGAACGCGGTGCACTCGGGCGGCGCGGTCGGTCCGGCCGCGCCCGCGGCGATCTTCCGCGCCTTGCCGGAGAAGAGGATCTCGGTGCGCAGGTTGAGCGCGAGGACGTCGGGGAAGGTGACGCCCGCGCCCTCCGCGATGCCCTGCATCTCCTCCAGGTGATCGGCGTCGAACGCCGCGATCACCGGGACGAAGGTCTCCGCGAGGGCGGTCGCCGCGTCCCACGAAACGTCCGCGAACTTCGCGTACACGCGCTCGTAGTGCTCCAGCGACCGCAGGACCTGCGTGCGGGTGGTGGTGCCGTACTGCCGTCCGCGGTCCAGCGGGCTGCCGCTGGTGCGTACGAACAGGGGCTCGGCCGGCAGACCTCCGGCGTTCTGCGACTCGGCGTTCGGTTCCGCGGTCATGACGCGCTCTGTCCTCCATCCACGGCGATCACGGTGCCGCTGACGTACGCGGCCTGGTCGGACGCGAGGAACAAGCAGACCTGCGCGACCTCTTCAGCCGTACCCAGCCGGCGGGCCGGAATGCGCCGCAGCACCTGGGCGAAGGCGTCCGGGTTCCCCGAGACGGTGGTCATGGGGGTGTCGATGACGCCGGGCGCCACCGCGTTGCACCGGATGCCGTACGGCCCCCACTCCACCGCGAGTTGGCGGGTGAGCGCCTCCACCGCGCCCTTGCTCGCGCTGTACGCGGCGCTGGGCTCGCCCGCGTCGCCGCGGGCCGCCGCGATGCTGGACATCAACGTGATGCTGCCGCCGGTCGCGGAGGTCCGCATCCGCTCCGCCGCAGCGGCGGCGACCAGCAGCGAGCCGCGCCCGTTGACGTCCATCACACCGTCCCAGTCGGCCGCGGCGGTCGCGGTGGCCTCCTTGAAGCGGTAGATCCCGGCGCAGTGCACCACGGCGTCCGGGGCGCGCGAGCCCCACGCCTCGTCGACGCGGCGGAAGGCGTCGCGCACGGAGTCCCCGTCCGTGACGTCGCAGGGGAAGGTGACGGCGCCGGTGCCGTCGGCCGCCGCGGTGGCCTCGGGCATCAGGTCCAGTCCGATGACGGTCCAGCCCCGCTGGAGCGCGAGGGCGGCGGTGGCCCGGCCGATGCCCGAGCGGGCCCCGGTGACGACGAGTCGCTTCATGAGGTGAGCACCCCTCCGTTGACGTTGACGGTCTGCCCGGTCACGTACGCCGCGCCGGACAGCAGGTGGTGGACGGCGTCGGCGACGTCCGCGCCGGTGCCGTGCCGGCCGAGCGGCACCTGGGCGACGACCCGGGCGCGCTCCTCGTCGAAGGTCCGGCCGGTGCGCCGGGCGCGGGAGCGCAGCTCCTCGCGGTGCATCTCGGTCATCACGTAGCCGGGGGCGACCGCGTTGACGGTGAGGCCCGGGATCTCCTGCGCCAACTCCACCGACAGCGTGCGCATCAGGGAGCCGACCGCCGCCTTGGCGGCGCTGTAGGCGCCGGCGCCGGGCGTCGGCTGCTGGGCGAAGAGCGAGCCGATGACGACGATCCGGGGCCGGTCGGAGCGCGCGAGCGCGGCCCGTACGGCCCGGACGCCGTGCAGCACCCCGAAGAAGTTGACGTCGAGGACCTGCTGGACCTGCGCGTCCGGGGTGTCCAGCAGCGGGGTCTCGGGCCCGCCGACCGCGGCGTTGGCGACGAAGGCGTCGATACGGCCGAAGGCGCCGAGCGCGGCCTCGACGACGGCCGCAGCGTCCGCGGGGTCGGCTGCGTCGGCCACGAGTCCGAGGGCCCGTTCGCCGCCGAGGGCGTCCGCGACCCGGGCGACGTCGGCGTCCACGTCGGTGAGGACGACCTGCCACCCCTCGTCGAGGAGTCGGCGGGCGACGTCGTGGCCGATGCCGCGGGCGGCACCGGTGACCACGGCGGTACGCGTTGTCACGACGGCACCTCCGCGCCTTGGGCGACGCCCGTGGCCGCGCGGGTGGCGGCGGCGACCTCGGAGCCGGTGGCGAACCAGATCCGGTCCCGGTCGTACGCCCCCGTCGCCATCAGGAACTTCTCCAGCATCCGCAGCCGCCCCGGCCGCCCGATGATCTGCGGATGGACGGTGAGCGTGACCAGCCCGCCGGCCTCGTGGATCGCGGACGCCTCTTCGCTCCACAACTCCATGACCTCCCGCGAGGAGCGGATGGTCCGGTCCCAACTGGTCGCGTCGAACCAGAAGTGCGGTGCGTCGTCCAGCGACCAGTGGACCGGGACTTCGACCAGATCGTGGGTCGCGTGGATGTAGGGATTGATCGCGTCCATCATGTTCGACGAATAGCTGAAGTCGTTCTCGACCAGCAGGTCGAGCGTGTGGGGACTGATGTCCCAGGAGGGCGAGCGGTACCCTTCGATCCGCTCGGCGAAGGACCGCAGGACCGCAAGGCCCCGGGACAGCTCCTCGGCCTCCTCGTCCCGCGCCATCAGATGCGGGGAGCGGTGGCTGTATCCATGGTGCCCGATTTCATGGCCCCGGGCGACGATGGATTCGATGATCCGCGGATGCCTTTCGGCATCGCGACCGCAGACGAAGAAAGTGGCGGGCAGCGAGAGCCGGTCCAACATGTCCAGCAGCGCAGGTACGGCGATTTCCGCGCCGTATCGGGCCTGGGAAAGGACTCCCGGGCGGGCCGCGTTCGCGGGGTCCTCGGCGAGCCACAATTCCTCGGCGTCGAAGTCGACCGTCAACGCCATTGCCGCGCTACAGCCAGCAGGCCACATAGGGGTCCTCTCTCCATTGCGGGGATCTGGGCCACGGTAACGGCGAGGGCACCTTCGGCGAACTCCGTAAGATTACGTATGTCCGTCCTGGCCTGGGGTTTGCCACTCTTCGGGAATCGATGGATCCCCCGTTGAACCCGACGGGCGCGGAGAGGAAAAGAGCCGGTGTCCAGTACCACCACTGAAAATGCGCCTCGGCTGACGCGCGTACTGCGGTTGCCCGCGATCGTCCTGTTCGGCCTCACCTACATGTCGCCCGTCGCGGTCTTCACCACTTACGGCATCGTGAATGACGAAACGGGCGGACACCTGCCCGCGGCCTATGTGCTGGCACTCGGCGTGATGCTGCTGACGGCACACAGTTACGGGCGGATGGTGCGCAGCTATCCGACGGCGGGATCGGCCTACAAGTACTCGCAGAAGGTCTTCGGCGGCCACGTCGGCTTCCTCACCGGCTGGACGCTGATGCTGGACTACCTCTTCCTGCCGATGGTGTCCTTCCTGCTCGCCGGCATCTATCTGCACGCGCAGTTCCCCGGGGTGCCGCAGGGCGTCTGGAGCGTGCTCGTGCTCCTCGTGGTGCTGGTGTTCAACGTGCTGGGCGTGAAGTTCGTCAGCCGGATCACCGCACTGATCATGGGTGTGACGGGGCTGCTGCTGGCCGTGTTCGTCTTCGTCGGCGGTGCGAAGTCCGAGGTGGCGGCGGGGGACCTGTTCCAGTCCTTCGTGCCGGCGTCCGACCAGTGGTCGCTGCTCGCCGGCGGCGCGGCGATCCTGGCGCTGAGCTTCCTCGGCTTCGACGCGGTGTCCACGCTCGCGGAGGAGGCCCACGAGCCGCGGCGGACCGTGCCCCTCGGCATCATCCTGACCACGGCGATCGGCGGCGGGCTGTTCATCCTCGTCGCCTGGATCGGCTCCCTGGTCCGCCCCGACGGGCAGTTCACCGACCCGGACTCGGCGGGCGCCGAACTGATGGAGACGATCGGCGGCAGCGGGCTGAGCGCCGCGTTCACCGCGGTCTACGTGCTGGGCTGCTTCGGCTCCGCGATGGTCTCGCAGGCGAGCGTCTCCCGGATCATCTTCTCCATGGGGCGCGACGGGCTGCTGCCGCGGCGCGTCTTCGGACGGCTGCACCCGCGCTTCGGCACCCCCGTCGGTGCGCTCGTGATGGTCTCGGCCGTCGCCTGCCTCTCCGTGGTCCTCACCCTCGATCAGGCCGTCGTCATGATCAACTTCGGTGCGCTGGCGGCGTTCTCCATGGTCAACCTGAGCGTCGTCAAGCACTACCTCTTCGGCGCCGGCCGCGGCCCGCTCACCGCGAGGTCCCTGCTGGTCAACGGAGTCCTGCCGGGCCTCGGCTTCGCCACCACGGTGTGGCTGTGGACCAGCCTGACGGGCACGACCTTCGTCGTCGGCCTGGTGTGGATGGGCGCGGGGCTCGTCATCCTCGCGATCACCACCCGCTTCTTCACCCGGCAGCCGCCCGAGCTGCACATGGACGGGGCGGAGGACGGCCGGCCGACCCCGGAGGAGGGTCAGGTCGCACCGCTCGACTCCCCGGAGACGACGCCCACCCGCTGACGTACGAGGCAGGCACCGCGGCGCGCGTGCCGCGCCCCCGCGACGGGGTGCGGCACGCGCGCGTCGCCGTCGTCCTACGCGGGCGCCAGCGCCTCCTCGGCGGGCACGCCCCGGGCCGGCTCGGTCCGCAGGCTCTTCAGCAGCACCACCAGGGCCGTGCTCACCAGCGTGCCGGCCACGATCGCGACCAGGTACAGCCAGGGGTTGCCGATCAGCGGCACCACGAACACGCCGCCGTGCGGTGCGCGCAGGGTGCAGTCGAACGCCATGGACAGCCCGCCGGTCACCGCGCCGCCCGCCATGGCCGCCGGGATCACCCGCAGCGGATCGCCCGCGGCGAACGGGATCGCGCCCTCGGTGATGAACGAGGAGCCCAGCACCCACGCCGCCTTCCCGTTCTCCCGCTCGGCCCGGGTGAACAGCCGGGCCCGCACCACCGTCGCCAGCGCCATCGCCAGCGGCGGCACCATGCCCGCGGCCATCACCGCCGCCATGACCTTCAAGGAGCCCTCGTTCGGGGCGGCGAGCCCGCCGACGGCGAAGGCGTACGCCACCTTGTTCAGCGGGCCGCCGAGGTCGAAGCACATCATCAGGCCCAGCACCACGCCCAGGGTCACCGCGCCCTCGCCGGAGAGCCCCGACAGCCAGTCGGTGAGCGCCTCCTGCAACTCGGCCACCGGCCTGCCCACGACCAGGAACATCAGGAAGCCGACGGCGGCGGACGACACGAGCGGGATCACGACGACCGGCATGACGCCCCGCAGCGGGGCCGGCACCCGCACCCGTCTCACCGCCAGCACGACGCCGCCCGCGATCAGGCCGGCGATCAGCCCGCCGAGGAAGCCCGCCTCGATGGTGAGCGCGACGGCGCCGCCGACGAAGCCGGGGGCGAGACCGGGCCGGTCGGCCATGCCGTACGCGATGTAGCCGGCGAGCACCGGCACCAGGAAGCCGAAGGCCAGCCCGCCCGTCTGGAACAGCAGCGCGGCCCAACTGGCGCTCTCCGTCCAGGCGAAGTGCTCGGCGACGGACTTCGCCCCGTTGATCTCGTGGCCGCCGATCGCGAAGGCGAGGGCGATCAGCAGACCGCCGGCCGCGACGAACGGGACCATGTAGCTGACGCCGCTCATCAGCCAGGTGCGCAGCCGGGTGCCGTAGCCGTCGCCGGGCTCGCCGGCCGCATCCACCGGAGCGCCCGCGGTGGCGGTCGGCTCGGCCACCTCGCCGCGCTCCGCCCTGGCCCGCACCTCGTCGATCAGCTGGCCGGGCCGGTCGATGCCGGCCTTCACGCCGACGTCGACGGCGGGCTTGCCGGCGAAGCGCGCCCGCTCCCGTACGGGCACGTCGTGTGCGAAGACGACCCCGTCGGCCGCCTTGATGAGAGCGGGGTCCAGCCGGGTGAAGCCGGCCGAGCCCTGGGTCTCGACGTCCAGGTGCACGCCCCGGTCCTCGGCGGCGCGCTGGAGCGCCTCGGCGGCCAGATAGGTGTGTGCGATGCCGGTGGGGCAGGAGGTGACCGCCACGATCCGGAACGACGGCGCGTCGACCGGTCGGCTGGCGGCGTCGTCGCTCGCGTCGTCGGGGGAGTCGGTGCAGACGGCGGTGGGCACGCGGTCCGACGCGAAGTCGTGCCGGGTGTCCGACGGTCCGTCGGCGCCCTTCGTGGAGCCTTCGGCGTCGCCGCGCAGCAGGGCAGCCGCGGCTGCCGGGTCGGCCACCCGGCGCAGCGCGTCCGTGAAGGCCCCGTCCACCAGGCGGCGGGCCAGCCCCGACAGGATCGTCAGATGGGCGTCGTCCGCGCCCGCCGGCGCCGCGATGAGGAAGATCAGGTCGGCGGGCCCGTCCGGCGCCCCGAAGTCGATGCCCGAACCGGTGCGGCCGAAGGACGTCACGCGCCGGCCGAACGCCAGCGTCGGCTCGGTGACGTGGGCGCTGCGGGCGTGCGGTACGCCGATGCCGCCCTCCAGACCCGTCGGCAGCCGGGCCTCGCGCGCCGCCACGTCCGCGAGGAAGCCCTCGACGTCGGTGATCCGGCCGCGCGCCGCCATGCGTTCGGTCAGGGAGCGGACCGCCGCCTCCCTCGTGGTGGCGGCCAGGTCGAGGTCGACCAGGTCCGCGGTGATCATCTCGCTCATCGCGGGCTCCCTTGCTCCGTGAGTGCCTTGGTCAGCGGGGCGTCCCGGGTCACGGTGACGGCCTTGGGCGCGAGGTCGGCCGGGGTCGGCATCAGGCTGCCGGCGAGCTGGACGGCCGCGGCGCCGTGCGCGACGGCCGCCGCCAGCGCCGCTGCGCCCTCCCCGCCCGCGGCGAGGAAGCCGGCGAGCGAGGCGTCGCCCGCGCCGACGTCGCTGCGCACGGCGCCCACCGCGGCGTGCCCGTACCGGACGCCGTCCTCGGTGACCAGGACCTGGCCGTCCGCGCCGAGGCTGGCGAGCACCGCGCCCGCGCCCAGCGCGCGCACCTCATCGGCCGCGGTGACGACGTCCCCGACGGTGCGCAGGGTGCGGCCGACGGCCTCGGCGAGTTCGTGGACGTTCGGCTTGACCACCTCGGGGCGCGCGCGGAGGGCCGCGAGCAGCGCCGGTCCTGAGGTGTCGACGGCGACGCGGGCGCCGGCCGCGCGGGCGCGCGCGACGAGGGTGGCGTACCACTCGGGGCGCACCCCGCGCGGCAGGCTGCCGCAGCAGGCGACCCAGGCGCGTGACGCCGACGCCAGGGACAGCACCTCGGTCAGCAGGGCGTCCGCCTCGGTCGCCGACAGCTCGGGACCGGGCGCGTTGATCTTCGTCAGGGTGCCGTCGGGCTCGGCGAGCGCGACGTTCGACCGGGTCACGCCGGTGACGGGCACGCTCGCCACCGCGATGCCCTGCTCGACGAGGAGGCGGGCGACGAGCGCGCCGGGGGCCCCGCCGAGCGGCATGACGGCAACGGTGCGACGGCCGGCGGCGGCCACGGCCCGGGAGACGTTCACGCCCTTGCCCCCGGGGTCCATGCGCTCGGTCGCCGCCCGCAGCACCGCGCCGCGCGCCAGCGCGGGCACCTCGTACGTACGGTCCAGGGACGGGTTCGGGGTGACGGTGACGATCACGCGCGGACGACCTCCGTGCCGCCGGCCGCGATGCCCGCCGCGTCCTCGGGGGAGAGGCCGGTGTCGGTGATCAGCAGGTCCACGTCCGCGAGGTCGCCGAAGCGGGCGAAGTGCTCCGCCCCGTGCTTGGTGGAGTCGGCCAGCAGCACCACCCGCCGGGCGGCGGTCAGCAGCGCCCGCTTGACGGCGGCCTCGGCGAGGTCGGGGGTGGTGAGGCCGTGCGCGGTGGAGAAGCCGTTGGCGCCGAGGAAGACGACGTCGGCGCGGACCTCGCCGTACGCGCGCAGCGCCCAGGCGTCGACCGCGGCGCGCGTGCGGTGCCGGACCCGGCCGCCGACCAGGTGCAGATCGATCCCGGGGTGGTCGGCGAGGCGCACGGCCAGCGGCAGCGCGTGGGTGACGACGGTCAGCGAGCGCTCCAGCGGGAAGGCGGCGGCGAGCCGGCCGACCGTGGACCCCGCGTCGAGGACCACGCTGCCGTCCTCGGGGAGTTCGGCGAGGGCGGCGCGGGCGATGCGGTCCTTCTCGTCCGCCGCGGTGGCCTCGCGTTCGGAGAGGTCCGGTTCGAAGTCCAGCCGGCCGGTGGGGATGGCGCCGCCGTGGACCCGGCGGACGAGTCCGGAGCGGTCCAGCGCCTTCAGATCGCGTCGGATGGTCTCCGCGGTGACCTGGAACTCCTCGGCGAGCGAGAGCACGTCGACACGTCCGCCCGCGCGGGCGAGCCGCAGGATCTCTTGCTGCCGCTCCGGTGCGTACATGTGGGATTGCATCCGTTCCATGTCCGAACATGTGGTTTCGATGCACGGTACGGCGCGGTGTCCGGGAAGTAAACACAACTGGGCGCGGGGCGGGGACGCGGGGCGCACCGCTGGGCCGCCCGCCTCTTCCGCCTGGTGACGCTGGGCTCCCGGCCGTACGCCGTTGGCCCATCTGACGGCCGACTGACCGGGCTTGTGACGAGGCCCTAGGCGCGGGTGCAGCGGCCCTTGGGCTCGTCCAACGGCGGACGGCACTGGAGGGGGAAGTCCCCCGGACGCTTGCTCAAGAAGCGCCCGAAGCAGTCGTTCGCCGACGGCATGCCGCGGTCCTCGCAGTACGCCAGCGCCGCCTTGCCGTTCTTGAACGGGCCGGGCGCGTAGAAGATCCAGTAACCCGGGCGCAGGGACGCGTAGTCGTCGCTGCGCACGTACTTCACGTCCGGCACGATCTGCCGGATCCGTGCCAGCTTCTCGTCCCGGGAGGCCGGGCCCGTGGACGTCGGCTCCGACAGCACCTGGGCGATCCACTGCCCGCCGGCCGGCGGTCTGGCCGGGGGGACGGGGTTCGCCGGGCTGTTCCCGGGGCCGGATCCGGGCGGCTGCAACGGCGAGGGGTTCTCCTCGGACGGCCGCGGCGACGACGTGGCCCCCGTCGACGTGGACGCCCCGACGTCCGGCGCACCGGAGGCGCCGTCCGCCCCCTTGTCGTCCTGGCGCAGCGTCAGGACCAGCGCCGTCCCCAGCGCGACCGCCACGACCGTGGAGACCGCGGCGACGATCAGGGGCATACGGCTACGGGCGCGCCGCGCAGGCGGAGCGGACGCCGCAGCAGCGCGCCCGGAGGTCGGTGGCGGCCCCTGCGCCGGGACGGGAACCGGGGCCGGAGCCGGGGCGCGGTGTCCGACGTGCGTACGGGCCGAAGCGCCCGGGTGCGCGACGCCGTGGTGCGCCGGGTACGCGCTCTGCACCGGCGCCGGTGCCGCGGACCGCGCCCATCCCTGCGGGGCCCCAGCCAGCGTGGCCGCTCCGGACTCCACCTGCACGAGCAGTGCGTCCAGCCGGGCCGCGTCCGGCCGTTGCGCCGGGTCCCGCACCAGCAGCGCCCCGAGCGCCGGCGCCAGCGGCCCCGACCGCACGGGCGCCGGTATCGGATCGTCGAGGACCGCCGCCAGGGTGGCGAAGGTGTTGTCGCGCCGGAGCGGTGAGACGCCCTCCACACAGGCGTACAGCACCAGGCCCAGGGACCACAGGTCCGACGCCGGGTCGTCGTTCTGGCCGCGGATCCGCTCCGGCGCCATGTACTCCACCGTGCCGACCAGCTCACCGGTCTGCGTCAGCGAACTGCTCCCCTGGAGGGCCGCGATGCCGAAGTCCGTGAGCACCGCGACCCCGTCGGGCCGCAGCAGCACGTTCGCCGGCTTCACGTCCCGGTGCTGGATGCCGGCCGCGTGCGCCGCGTGCAGCGCCGACAGCATCTGCCGGCCGACCCGCGCGGCCTCCACGGGGGACAGGGTCCCCTCGTGCAGGCGCTGTTGGAGCGAGCCGCCCGGCACCAGCTCCATCACGATCCAGGGGTGCGGATCGGCGACCACGATGTGGTGCACGGTCACCACGTGCGGATGGCTCAGCCGGGCCAGCGCCCGGGCCTCGCGCAGCACCCGCTCCCGTACGGCGTCGGACGCGGCGGCATCGGGGCGCACGGCCTTCAGGGCGACCTCGCGGTGCAGCGCGCTGTCCCACGCCCGCCAGACCGTCCCCATGCCGCCGCTGCCCAGTGGCTCGACCAACTCGAACCGGTCGTCGACCACGTCCCCCGGTGCGTTCATGGGGAACACCCTAGGTGGTGCCCATGACGCCCCACCGCCGGCCCGGACGTCGTTCCCCTCCGGTTGTGACGCCCTTGTGGACGGCCCGTGGAGGCGGTTTTCAGGTGCGTCGGTCGCGGTCGTAGCGGGCGTAGCGCCGGGCCAGCGCGTGGAACGCCTCCTTCGGCTCCCAGTGCCAGTCCGACGCCGGGTCGGCCGGTTCGTCCTTGATCGGCTTCACGATCGCGTACGACGCCAGGTCGAGGTCGTGCCGCGGGGAGTCGGCGCGGTGCGGGGCGTCCGCCGTGAGGAACTCGAAGGCCATCGCCGCGTACAGTCCCATCTCCTCGAAGACGTCCAGCAGTTCGCTCACGTACGCGGCCTGGGTGCGCTCGCTGCGCACCGGGTTCCCCACGATCTCGGGCGGCTGCTTGGTGTGGTCGACCACGTCCCACCCCATGCCGCCGGTCTGCGGCGCCCCCTCGTACGCGCACGTCCCGAACTCCGTGATCGCCAGCGGCTTGCCCCACCGCAGGTGCTTCCGCAACTCGCGCACATGGCTCTCGCGGCGCGGGAAGGCCGAGTAGTAGTCGATGCCGACGACGTCGAAGAGGTTCCAGTCGACCCGGTCGTCCTGGGCCGCGGCGTAGCCGAGCGGCCCGCGGAAGACGGACCGGCCGACGGCCGCGGCGCGGGCCGTGAAGGCGTCCAGCTTGCGCTGCATGTCGACGAAGTCGACGGTGCCGTCCTGGAGGTTCTTGATCCGGTCCAGCACGGTCTCGCCCGGCACGATCCCCGGTACGAGCAGCCAGAACTCGCAGCCCACGCTGAGGTGGACGTCCGCGCCCTGCCGACGCAGCCGCTCCGCGTGCCGCCCCGTCTCCGCGAGGTGGTCCAGCGTCTCCTGCTGCGGGCGGTCGCTGAGGGTGGGCTCCAGCCAGACGTGGAGGCCGCGCTCGACCGCCTCGGACGCGGTCGCGGTCAGCCGGTCCACGCCGTCGCCCGTCACCTTCACGGAGTTCGCGTGCAGGTCCCGGGCGATGGCCCGCAGGTCGCTGCGCATGCGGCGGGCGCTCCAGGCGGTGCCGGGGGTTTCGCCGGGGACGAGGGTGTAGCAGACGCTGCGGTAGCGCACGCCGCGCCGGGGAGGGGGTGCGGCGGCGGCCGTCCCACCGGCCGCCCCCAGCGGGACGGCGGCCCCCACGGCCCCCGCCGCCGCCAGGAACTGCGCCCTGCTGATCCCGCCGCGACGGTTGTGCGCCGTGCTTCCGTGGCTCACGATGTGCCCTCCCCTGGGTTGGTTGCCGCCCCAAGTCTGGGGCGGGGGAAGGGGGTTGCGGGTCGGTCGATGGTCTGCGGTCGGGTGACGAAGGGATGAGCGTTCGGCCGCCGGGCCGCGACCAAAGGAGCACGCTCTGCGGAAGCTTCCCGCGCAGCTGTGCCCCCCCCCAGCTACTCCACCCGCCGTTTCCCTGCGGAAGGCATTGACGTCTGCGGGCCGTCCGTGCGGACGGCCCGTAGCGACCAACGCGCCGCAGTGCTACGGCGGGTACGTCACGTGGCGCTGGAGGCCGTGCAACGGGCTCGCGGTCACGAGAAGGCGCGGTGGGACACCTCGTCGACGTGGCGGTGGAACACCGCCTCCGCGTCCGGCGTCAGCGTCCGCAGCGCCACCATCGCCGTGAGGATCACGTCGCACAACTCCGACTCCACGTCCCGCCACGTGTGCGAGTGCCCCTTCCGCGGGTTCTGCCCCGTCGCGCCGATGACCGCCTGGGCCGTCTCCCCGACCTCCTCCGCCAGCTTCAGCACCCGCAGCAGCACCTCCTGCTCGGCGGGGCGGTCGTTCGCCGCGTCCAGCCAGGCGCGCAGGCGTTCGACGGTGGGCCAGATGGCGTCGGGGGCATCGATCTCGTCCATGGGCGGCAAGACTGCCACGGCGCCGTCAACCCCGCCCGACGTACGGCATCGTCGTCGCCATCACCGTTGCGAACTGCACGTTCGCCGACAGCGGCAGCTCCGCCATGTGCAGCACCGTGCGGGCCACGTCCGCCACGTCCATCACCGGTTCTGCCGCCGTCTCCCCGTTGGCCTGGAGGATCCCGGCCGTCATGCGCTCCGTCATCTCGGTCGCCGCGTTCCCGACGTCGATCTGCCCGCAGGCGATGGAGTACGGGCGGCCGTCCAGGGACAGGGAGCGCGTCAGGCCGGTGACCGCGTGCTTCGTCGCGGTGTACGGCGCGGAGTGCGGGCGCGGCACGTGCGCGGAGATCGAGCCGTTGTTGATGATCCGACCGCCCTGTGGGGACTGGTCGCGCATCATCCGGAACGCGGCCTGTGCGCACAGGAACGAGCCCGTCAGGTTCACGTCGACGACGCGGAGCCAGTCCTCGTGCGTCAGGTCCGCGAAGGCGACCCCGCGCGGCCCCGACGCACCCGCGTTGTTGAACAGCAGGTCGACACGTCCGCAATCCCGGCTGACGGTGGTGAAGAGCGTGGTCACATCTGCGGGTGACGTCACATCCGTGGGAACGCACAGCACGTTCCCGCCCGCCAACGACGCCGTCTGCGCCAGCGCGTCCGCCCGCCGTCCGGCCACCGCGACCGACCAACCCGCGCCCGCCAGCGCCAGGGCCACGCTCCGGCCGATCCCGGAGCCGCCGCCCGTCACCACCGCGACCTTCGCCCCCGTGGGCTGAGTGTTCATGGGGCCGGAGCGTAGCCCCGTACCCCGCCGCCCCGCACGCGCGCCGGGACGTCATCGGGCCGTCATCCGCCGGCCCCGTGTTCGACGGCACCGGGACGCCCGCTGCCACTCCCATGCGGAAGGACAACCGCCGCAAGGGGAGGGGCCACCACCCATGAGACCCACGCATCCGGACGAACTCCGCGCAGCCGCACGACACATCGGGGCCGCGATCGGCCGCCGTCGGATCCTCACCGCCGCGGGCGCCGCCGCCGTCCTCGCCTTCACCACCAACCTGCCGGGCAGCGCGCACGCCGCCGCGGCCGACGCCGCCGCGCTGAAGGCCGACCCCTTCACGCTGGGCGTCGCCTCGGGGGACCCGCAGCCCAGCTCCGTCCTGCTGTGGACCCGGCTCGCGCCGCGCCCGTACGAACCCGGCAGCGGGCTGCCGCGCGGCACGTACACCGTCCGTTGGGAGGTGGCGCACGACGCCCGCTTCACCAGGGTCGCGCGGCGCGGCACCGCCACCGCGCACCCCGAGGTGCACCACAGCCTGCACGTCGAGGTGACCGGGCTCGACCCGGACCGGGTGTACTACTACCGCTTCCGCACCGGGACGTGGCTCAGCCCCGTCGGCCGCACCAGGACCGCGCCCGCCCGCGACGCCCGCGTCCGGGAGCTGCGGTTCGCCGCCGTCTCCTGCCAGGCGTACCACGACGGCTACTTCACCCCCTACGCGCACCTCGCCGCCGAGGAGCTCGACGCCGTCTTCCACCTCGGCGACTACCTGTACGAGTACGCCGTGAACGCCACCGGCGGCGCCCGCGCCTACACCGACCGCCGGCTGCCCACCCGCTTCAACCGCGAGACGACGACCCTGGAGGACTACCGGCTGCGCTACGGCCTCTACCGGACCGACCCCGATCTGCAGGCCGCGCACGCCGCCCACCCCTTCGTCCTGACCTGGGACGACCACGAGACGGAGAACAACTACGCGGGCGGCGACCCGGAGAACGACGTGCCCCCGGAGGAGTTCCTGCTGCGCCGCGCCGCCGCCTACCGCGCGTACTGGGAGAACCAGCCGCTGCGGATGCCGCAGCGGCCCACCGGCCCGGACATGAAGCTGTACCGGCGGCTGCACTTCGGGCGGCTGGCGCAGTTCGACGTCCTCGACACCCGGCAGTACCGCTCCAACCAGGCGTACGGCGACGGCTGGCAGGTGCCGGGACCCGAGTCGCAGGACCCGGCGCGGACCATGACCGGCGAGCGCCAGGAGCGCTGGCTGTTCGACGGCTGGCAGCGCTCCGACGCCCGCTGGAACGTGGTGCCGCAGCAGGTCGTGTTCGCCCGCAGGCGCGACGTGCCGTCGGACGCGCACCGGCTGAGCATGGACGCCTGGGACGGCTATCCGGCGTCGCGGGACCGGGTGCTCGCCGGGGCGCGGGCGGCCGGCGTGGAGAACCTGGTGGTCCTCACGGGCGACGTGCACGTCGGCTACGGCTTCGACCTCAAGGAGGACTGGGACGACCCCACCTCGCGCACCCTCGGCACCGAACTCGTCGCCACCTCCATCAGCAGCGGCCGGGACGGCGCGGACCGGCCCGCCAACTGGGAGACCCTGACCCGGGCCAATCCGCACCTGCGGTACTACAACGGTCGCCGCGGCTATCTCACCGTCACGCTCGGCGAGGAGGCGGCGCGGGCGGACTTCCGCACGGTGCCCGCCGTGACGGTGCCGGGCGCGCCGATCGGCACCGCGGCGTCGTTCGTGACGCTCGCCGGGGACCCGGGCCTGCATCCGGCGTGACGCCCGTGCCCCCTTCGCCCCCGGCGGGCTGAGAACATGGGCGGCACACCTACCCAGCGGAGGATCCATGACCAGGCCGGAGAGCGGCCCGACCGGCACGGCGGGGAACGAAGGCGACATACCCGACGGGGGCCCGGCCCCCGCTGCCCCGGTCGCCGCGGTCCCGGCCCCCGCGGCTCCGGACCCCGTGGTCCCGGTTCCCACGGTCGACGAGGCCGTGGTCCCGGGGCCGGCCCGGTCGCCGGAGGACCCCCCGCTCCGACACGTCCAAGGGGGCGTCGCCGCCCGTCGCGTCGGTCTGCTGGTCACCCTGGTGCTCGGCGGGCTCACCGCCCTCCCGCCGCTCTCCATGGACATGTACCTCCCGGCGCTGCCCGCCGTCACCGACGCGCTGGCAGCGCCGGCCTCGACCGTCCAACTCACCCTCACCACCTGCATCGCCGGCCTCGCGCTCGGCCAGCTCGTGGTGGGTCCCATGAGTGACAAGTGGGGCCGACGGGGCCCGCTGCTGGTCGGCATGGTCGTGTACGTCGTCGCCACCGCGCTGTGCGCCGTCGCCCCGGACGCCACGCTGCTCGTCGTCTTCCGCCTCCTCCAGGGGCTGTCCGGCGCCGCGGGCATCGTGATCGCCCGCGCCGTCGTCCGCGACCTGTACGAGGGCGTCGAGATGGCCCGGTTCTTCTCGACCCTGATGCTGGTCTCCGGCGTCGCCCCGATCGTCGCCCCGCTGATCGGCGCGCAGGTGCTGCGCTTCACGGACTGGCGCGGCATCTTCGTCGTCCTCACCGTCGTCGGCGTCCTGCTGACCGCGGTCGCCTTCACCTGGCTCCCCGAGACCCTGCCGCGCGAACGCCGGCACGGCGGCGGCGTGCGACCCGCCCTGCGCACCATGCGCGGACTGCTCGGCGACCGGGTCTTCACCGGCTACGTGCTCACCGGCGGGCTCTCCTTCGCGGTGCTGTTCGCCTACATCACCGCGTCCCCCTTCGTCATCCAGGAGATCCACGGCGCCTCCACCCAGACCTACAGCCTGCTCTTCGGCCTCAACTCGATCGGCCTGATCGCCGTCGGCCAGCTCAACGGCCGGGTCCTCGCCGGCCGGGTCAGCCTGGACAAGGCGCTCGGCGTCGGCCTCGCCGTGATCGTCCTCGCCGGCGTCGCCCTGGTCCTGATGACGGCGGGCGCCTTCGGCGACGTCGGGCTGGTGGGGATCGCCAGCGGACTCTTCGTGATGATGGCCGCGCAGGGCCTGATCATGCCGAACACCAACGCCCTCGCCCTGATGCGCACCCCGCACGCGGCAGGCTCCGCGTCCGCGCTGATCGGCACGTCCTCCTTCCTCCTGGGCGCGCTCGCCTCGCCCTTCGTCGGCATCGCGGGCGAGGCCACGGCGGTCCCCATGGCCGTCGTCCAGCTCGGCTGCGCCCTGGCGGCGGTCTGCTGCTTCCTGCTCCTGTGCCGCCCCTGGGGGCGCCCGGGAGGCAAGGAGAACGAGCTTGCGGGGGGACCTAGAATCGATCGGTGAGCGACACCCCCTCCACCACCGACGCGCTGCGCGCCGCCCTCGCCGGGCTGATCGACGAACTGCCCCCGACCCGGGCCGCGCAGGCCGTCGACCGGCTGATCGCCAGCTACCGCGGCCAGACGCCCACCGACGCACCCGTGCTGCGCGACCGCGCCGACGTGCTGGCGTACGCGGCGTACCGGATGCCGGCGACGTACGAGGCGGTACGGGCGGCGCTGGACGCGCTGCGGGACGCCGCCCCCGACTGGGCGCCCGCCACCCACACCGACGTCGGCGGCGGCACGGGCGCGGCGAGCTGGGCGGTCGCGGGCGCGTGGGGGAGCGGCGGGGCCGCCCCCGTCGCCACCACCGTCCTGGACTGGGCCGAGCCGGCGCTGGCGCTGGGGCGGGAGCTGGCGGCCGGCTCGGACGTGCCGGGGCTGCGCACCGCCCGCTGGCAGCGCTCCCGCATCAGTGCGGCGCTCCACATCGAGAGCACCGATCTCGTCACGGTGTCGTACGTCCTCAAGGAACTCACCGAGGACGACCGCGCGGCCGTCGTCGCCGAGGCCGCCCGCGCCGCCCGCGCCGTCGTGATCGTCGAGCCCGGCACCCCCGACGGCTACCAGCGGATCATCGCCGCCCGGGACCGGCTCGTCGCCGCCGGCTTCACCGTCGCGGCCCCCTGCCCCCACAGCGACGCCTGCCCCATCGCCCCCGGCACGGACTGGTGCCACTTCTCCGCCCGCGTCAGCCGCTCCTCGCTGCACCGCCGGATCAAGGGCGGATCGCTGGCGTGGGAGGACGAGAAGTTCAGCTACGTCGTCGCCACCCGCTTCCCCGTGCGCCCCGCCGCCGCCCGGATCACCCGCCGGCCCCAGATCCGCAAGGGCCTGGTCCTGCTGGACCTGTGCACCGCGGCCGACGGCCTCGACCGGGTCACCGTCACCAAACGACAGGGCGCCACCTACAAGGCCGCCCGCGCCGCCGACTGGGGCGAGGAGTGGCCGGCGCCGGAAGCCTGACCGACGATGGGACGAGGAGCGCCCGCCGCCCGGGCCCGCCCCGGCACCGGGTGCACGCCCACCGGGCCCGCCGAGGTCACGACGTCACGACGGAGGCAGAGGTGTCCGAGGAAACCGCGACCTTCCCCACCGATCCCGAGGCCCCCGGCCCGACCGAGCCGAACCGCCGCGTCGTCGTCGGCGTCGACGGCTCCCCCTCCTCCAAGGAGGCGCTCCGCTGGGCCCTGCGCCAGGCCGCACTCGTCCACGGCGGGGTCGACGCCGTGATGTCCTGGCAGTTCCCGCCGTACTACGGATCCCTCGGCTGGACCCCGCCAACCGGGGACTACGACCCCGCCGCCGTCGCCGAGAAGGTGCTCAAGGACTCGGTGGCCGAGGTGGCGGGCCCGAGCCCGGCCGTGCCCGTACGCGCCCACGTCGTCCACAGCACGGCCGCGGACGCGCTGCTGAGCGCCGCAGTCGACGCGGAACTGCTCGTCGTCGGCAGCCGGGGCCACGGCGGCTTCGTCGGGGCCGTCCTGGGCTCGGTCGCCCAGCACTGCACCCAACACGCCCCCTGTCCGGTGGTCGTCGTCCGCGGCCCCGGCACCTCCTGAGGCCGCTCAGGGCCGCAACTCCTGCGTGCAGCACTTCACGCTGCCGCCGCCCTTCAAAAGCTCGCCCAGATCCATCCCGATCGGCTCGAAGCCCCGGTCCCGCAGCGGCTCGAACAGCCCCACCGCCGCCTGCGGCAACAGCACGTGCCGCCCGTCGCTGACCGCGTTCAGCCCCAGCGCCGCCGCGTCGGGCTCCCCGGCCACCAGCGCGTCGGGGAACAGCCGGGCCAGCACCGACCGACTGCCCGGCGAGAAAGCGCCCGGGTAGTACATGACCTCGTCCGCCGCCCCGTCCAGCACGCACAGCGCGGTGTCGAGGTGGTAGTAGCGCGGATCGACCAGGTCGAGACCGATCACGGGCCGGCCGAAGAACTCCTGCGCCTCGTCGTGGGAGAGCGGGGACGACCTGAAGCCCCGCCCCGCCAGCACGTACGACGAGGTGACCGCGAAGTCCCCCTCGCCCTCGTTGACGTGCGCCGGCTCGTGGACCTCGGTGAACCCGGCGGTACGGAACCACTCCAGGTGGACCGCGGCCTCCGGCCGGCGTTCCGGATGGGCGAACCGGGCGCCGAGCACCCGGCCGTCGATGACGGTCGCGCCGTTCGCGGCGTAGACCATGTCGGGCAGGCCCGGCCGCGGAGCCAACAGCTCCACGGTGTGGCCGAGGGCGCGGTAGCGGTCGCGCAGGTCCTCCCACTGGGTCATGGCCAGGGGCAGGTCGACGGGTTTCGCCGGGTCCATCCACGGGTTGATGGAGTACGTCACCCTGAAGTGCGCGGGTGGGCACATCAGGTAGCGGCGCGGCGATGCGTCACGAAGCGATGAGCGCAAAGAAGGCTCCTCACACGGAGACGTCGGGTACGCGGGTGTGCGTGGAGCCATGGTGGGGCCGCCCCGCCCGAAGCGTGCCGACCGTGCGGCGGGACATCGGCGCGGGCGGCCCTTTTCCGTGGTTTTCCGGGAGGTTTCGCGGTTTCCTACGAAACTCCACCCACCGTTCCTTCGTCGGAACCGTGCAGAAACCGGGCGTGCGCCGGGCGGTGCGCCGGAACGCGCGCCGGTCGCGCAGTATCCCGCACCCCGCTTCCGTGCGCCCTGGAATGAGTCGAGAGGCCCCCCGGTTGGGGACAGTGGACACCCGCGGAGCAGGATGGTGGGACCATGGCAGGGACCGCGAGGGGCGAGCGTGATGTGTGAGGGGATAGATGGGCGACGGTAAAGGTCGATACCGCGGCACGGAGAGACTCCCCGGGGAGAGCCGCCTCGCGCAGTGGCTGCGCAGGCGCTCGAAGGACTCCGCCCCCGACCACGGCGCCGTCTCCGAAGCCCGACGCGAGGACCTGCTGCTCGCCGCCGCTGCCGCGGGGCTGCCGCTGGCACCCGCCGCCTACCCCGTCGCGTACCGCTGTTCCTGCGAGCGCATCGGCTGTCCCACCCCCGGCCGGCACCCGGTCTCCTTCGCCTGGCAGACCCAGGCCACGACCGACCCCGTACAGATCCAGCGCTGGGCGCAGGGCGAGCCGCGGGCGAACTTCATCACCGCCACGGGCATGGTCCACGACGTGCTCGACGTCCCCCTGGAAGCCGGCCGCAACGCGCTGGAGCGGCTGTTGGAGCAGGGCGTCGAGGTCGGGCCGGTCGCCGAGTCCGGGGGCGAGGGCGAGGAGGCCCGGGCGCTGTTCTTCACCGCCACCCGCGGCACCCCGGAGGACGAGGACGAGTGGTGGCCCTGCGAGCTGGACTGCCACCCCGAGACGATGGACGAGCACCCGGGCCTGCGGTGGCACTGCCGCGGCAGCTACGTCCTGGTGCCGCCCGCGCTGCTGCCCGGTGACCACGCCGTCACCTGGGTCCGCGGCCCCGAACACTTGCTCCCGGAGCCGCTCACACTGCTCGGCGCGCTGACGGACGCGTGCGCGCGGTACGCGCTGCACCACGAGGAACCCTGGCCGCTGCACCGCTGAGCCGCGGCCCGGCTCCCGTCACACCCCGTCGGGTCCCCTGCCCGGCCCGCCCTCACTCGCCCTTCACGGACGTGAGGCCGGACATCCGGTTGAGTACGTCGACCTTGCCGTCGGCGCCGCCCGCCGCGGCCGGGACGTGGGCGGCCAGGCCCGAGACGCGCTCCTTCGTCACCGACTTCTTCACCTCGCCCGTCAGCAGCGGCTTCAGGTCCGGGTGCACGCTGAGCTGCACGCCCTTCGCCGCGGTCTGGCGCTCGTACGTCCGGGCGGTGAAGAAGACGAGCGCCCCGCCGTCCTCCGTGGCGAACCCGAGCGGGGCGGAGTCCCAGGAGTTCACCGGCTGGTCGATCCACTGCGTCGTGGTGCCCGGCGCGGACGGCCCACGGCGCGCGTCGCGCCACTGGGAGGTGTCCGGCCCGTCCTTGAAGAGCGGGGGAGCGCCGGACTGGAGGTACGAGGAGTAGTTCTTCGCCAGCGCGGACGGCGCGCTCACCAGGGACGCCGTGTCGACGGGGACCGGCACGGCGAAGCCGTCGCCGTCGGTCTTCAACTCCGGCACCCGGTCCGGGGCCAAGGTGTTGAGGTAGGCCACCCGCCACTTCTCGGCCGGGCCCTCGCGCAGGAACACCAGCAGCCAGCGCTCGTCCTGCTGGCGGCCCCCGTCCCAGTTGGCGTCCGCGTCCGCGAGGAAGTACCGCGGCCAACCCGCCTTCTTCGGTATGGAGTACGAGGCGTCCGTCAGCTCCAGGGCCCGGTGGTTGGGGTTGCCGCCCGGGGACTTCGCCCGCTGCGACGTCATGCCGGCCCGGTTGACCGCGCTCAGCGGGCCGGCGAGCCGGTCGGCGTGCAGCGTCGGATCGTACGTCCTGAAGCGGTCGTTGTACGCGGCGGTGAACTCCTCCAGCGCCCGCTCCGCCTCCGCCTGCGTCGCCGTCGGCACGACCTCCCGCTCGCCGTGGACGGTCACGCAGCCCGTCGCGGTCAGCGCGAGTGCGGCGGTCGCCGCCGCGAGGTTGCGGTTGCGGACGTGGTTCCCGCTGCGACTGCCGCTACGGCCTCGCGCACCCACCCGAATCGGCCTACCCATCGGTCGTCTTCTCCTTGACACCCGCGCCCCCGACTGAACGACCGAACCCTATCGGGGCGAGGGCGAAGAGGAGCGCCGGGACCGCGTACAGGAACCAGACGGTGACCTGGAGGACGGTCGGATCGGGCAGGAAGTGGACGAGGCCGTTGAGGGTCGTGCCGTACCAACTGTCCGGCGGGACGGTGGCGGTGAGGTCGTACGCCGCGGGCTGCGCGGCGCTGCCGGTGGCGCCGGCGTCCTGGAGCGCGCTGACGCCCTGCACCAGCATCCCCGCGGCGATCACGCTGAGCGCGGCGGCGGTCCAGCGGGCGGTCCGGTCCGGTCCGGCGCGGCGGGCGCCCGCGTACAGCCCCCACGCCGCGAGCAGCGCGTTCGCGAGCCCCAGCGCCAGCCCGAGCAGGGGCTGTGCGCTGGCACTGACCCCGGTCGCGGCGCGGGCGGCGGACCAGAAGTACAGGGCGCCCTCCAGCCCTTCGCGTCCGATGAGGAGTGCGGTGACGGCGACGAGGAGGGGTGCGGGGGCGGGCCTGCGGGTGCGGAGGCGGACGACGAACCAGGTCACGGCGGCGACGGCGGCGAGGGCGAGGGTGCCGGTGACGAGGCTGCGGGTTTCGGGCGTGGGCTGTCGGGAGCCGAATTCGAGGAGCCCGCCGAGTCCGAGGAAGAGGGCGGTGGTGGTGGCGGTGGTGATCCACACGGGGCGGGTGTGTTTCGTCCGCGCGACGAGGGCGAGTTGCAGGGCGATGCCGGCCCCGACGGCGAGCCCGACGCGCAGCCCGTACAAGTACGTCCCGTCCAAACCCGTCCCCCTCGTGCGAGCTGGGGCGTCCTCGCCCCTCCCTGCGTGGACGCTTCTGCGCTACCGCGCGGTTCTGTGCGGGAGTGACTGCGGTTGTTCGTGCAATTCCTCCCCCCACGCCCCTCGGCGTAGGGGGAGGAACTGCGCGATCAACCACAGACCAGCCGCGGGCAACAACGCTCTCGCGGGGAAGCGGCGGGGTTGTCTAGGGGCGCTGGGGGTCCCCCCACGCCCTCTGGGCGTAGGGGGCGGAACTGCGCGACAAGCCCGCCGCCCGGCCGCAGAGACCAACGCAGGCGCGGGCAGGCCCGCAGGCGGGAGCGCTCACGCCAAGTGCTCCGCGGCTCCGCGCGTGGGGAGGATCACGGGGGTGCCGTGGCGGGGGTGGGGGAAGACCTCCACCGGCTCCCGGTACACGCGGGTCAGCAGCGACGGCTCCAGCACCTCCGCCGGCGCACCCACCGCCTCCACCCCGCCCCCGTCCAGGACCGCCACCCGGTCCGCGTACGCCGCCGCCAGGCCGAGGTCGTGCAGGACGACGACCACCGCGTCCCCCGCCTCCGCCCGCCCCCGGCAGATCCGCAGCACCAACTCCTGGTGCCGTAGGTCCAACGCCGCCGTCGGCTCGTCGAGCAGCAACAGCGGCGTCCGCTGCGCGAGGACGCGGGCCAGTGCGACCCGGGCGCGTTCGCCGCCGGACAGGTCGGAGAAGGCGCGGTCCGCGAAGCCCTCCGTCTCCGTCGCCCGCAGCGCCTCCGTCACCGCCGCCTCGTCCTCGTCCTCCCGCGCCGTCCCCGCCCACGGCGCGCGCCCCATCCGGACGACCTCCGCCACCGGGAACGGGAAGGAGAGCGAGGAGGACTGGGGGAGCACGGCGCGCCGCAGGGCGAGGTCGCGCGGCGTCCAGTCGCCGGCGGGGCGGCCCGCGATCCGTACCGTTCCCGCGTCCGGCGCCAGATCCGCGGCGAGCGCGGCGAACAGCGTGGACTTGCCCGCCCCGTTGGGGCCCACCAGCGCGAGCACCTCGCCGGCGCGGGCTTCCAGGTCCACGCCCGACAGCACTTCGCGGTCGCCGAGCCGCAGCCGCAGCCCGTGCGCCTGAGCGAGGACGTCACCGGGCGCCGGCCGCCCCGGCAGCTCCCGCTCGCGTACGGAGAACAGCCCCCTCATGCCCAGCCTCCTTGCCGACGACGGGTCCTGCGCAACAACCAGAAGAAGAACGGGCTGCCGAAGAGCGCGGTGAGCACCCCGAGCGGCAGCTCCGCCGGCTCGGCGACCGTACGGGCCGCCAAGTCCCCCGCGGCCAGCATCAGCGCGCCGCCGAGCGCGCTGCCGGGCACCAGGAAGCGATGCCCCGGCCCGTTCGCCATCCGCAGCAGGTGCGGCACCAGCAGGCCGACGAAGGTGATGATCCCGGCGACGGCGACCGCCGCGGCCGTCAGCAGCGCCACGACCAGGATCAGGGTCAGCCGCAGCCGCTCCACGTCGACGCCGAGGTGCCGCGCCGGCCGCTCGCCGAGGGCCAGCAGGTCCAACTTGCGCGCGTAGAAGGGCGCGACGAGCAGCCCGAGCAGGGTGCACGGCAGCACGGCGAGCACCTTGGGCCAGGTCGCCTGGGAGAGCGAGCCGAGCTGCCAGAAGGTGATCTGGGTGATCTGGGCGTTGTCGGCGAAGAAGATGAACAGCCCGATGAGCGCGCCGGCGAAGGCGTTCACGGCGACCCCGGTGAGGATGAGCGTGACCACCTCCGTACGCCCGCCCGACCGGGACATCGCGTACACCAGCAGCACCGTCGCCAGGCCGGCGACGAACGCGCACGCGGTGATGGTCCAGTTGCCGAAGAAGCTCAGGCCGAGCGCGATGGAGCCGACCGCGCCCACCGCGGCGCCCGCGGAGATCCCGATGATCCCGGGTTCGGCCAGGGGATTGCCGAAGACGCCCTGCATCAGGGCTCCGGCGCACCCCAGCGAGGCACCCACCAGCAGCGCGAGGACGACCCGCGGCAGCCGTACGTTCCACAGCACGCTCTCGCCGACCCGGTCGAGCGCCTGCCCGCCGAGCCCGATGCGGTGCTGCACGGAGGTGATCACGTCGCCCAGCGGGATGTCGTACGCGCCGTACCCTGCCGAGACGAGGGCGACGGCGACGAGCGCGGTGAGCAGCCCCACCGTCAGCAGCGCTGAGGCGGAGCGGCGGCGGCGCGGCGCGGGGGATTCGGCCGCCGGCGGTGGCACCGCGGTGCGCGGCCGGGAGTCGGTCGGCGCCGTCACGCGACCTTCCCCTGCCCGTGGAGCTGGTCGACGAGCGAGGCGAGGACCTGGTCGGTGCGCGGCCCGTAGTTCAGCAGGACGCCGTCGTCGACGGAGACGACCCGGCGGTCCATGCCGGCCGGGGTCTGGGCGACGCCGGGGATCTTCACCAGCCCGTCGACGCCGTCGACGGAGGCCAGGCCCTTGCTCATCACGAGGATCGCGTCCGGCGCGGCCTTCGCCAGCGCCTCGCTGGTGATGGCGGTGAAGTCCTTGGTGAGTCCGGACTCCTTGCCGGCGTCGATCGCGCCGGCCGCTTCCAACAGGGACGACGCGCCGGAGTCGGCGCCGCCGAGGAGGTAGACGGAGGCGGAGCCGCGCAGGTAGAGGAAGGCGACGCGCGGCTGCTTGCCCTCGGCGGGCTTCGGGATCGTCTTCTGGACGGCGGCGATGCGGGACTCGGTGCGCTCGACGAGTTCGGCACCGGCGGCCGGAACGCCGAGCGCGCCGGCGACCGCCTCGATCCGGGTCCGCACGTCGTCGAGGCCCTTCGCGGCCTCCACGGTGACGAGCGGCACACCGGCGTCGCGGATCTGCGCCACGGCCTCGTCGGGGCCGGTGGTGGTGTCCGCGAGGACGAGGGTGGGCCTCAGGGACAGCACGCTCTCCGCGGAGACGTCGTGGCCCCGGGTCACCACCGGGAGTTCCGCGGCCTGTTCGAAGGTGGCGGTGACGTCGCGGGCGACGACGCGGTCCCCGAGCCCGAGGGTGTACACGATCTCGCTGAGGGAGCCGGAGAGCGGCACGATCCGCTCGGCGGAGGCCACCGTGACCTGCTTGCCGTCCGCGGAGGGGACGGTCACCGGGAGCTTCGGCGTCGGCTTGCCGGCGAGCGGTTCGACCCGGTCGGCGGGGGCCTCGGCGGAGCCGCCCCTGTCCGGTTTCGCGGTGGTGTCGCCGCCGCAGCCGGTCGCCGTGAGACCGATGGCGAGGGCGAGCGCGGCGAGTGCCGTACGCACCAAGGGGGTTCTGCGGTCCGAGGGCACGGGGGCACCGTCCTGTCTGTCCGTCGTCAGCTGCGGTCACCAGGGTCGGGGCCGCGAATCGGGCGGTACGGGGACTACCGGCCCAGGCTGGAGATAGCTTAGGTTAGCCTTACCTTGCTGGCCAGGGTGGGTGGGTGCCGGTTGCCCGACCCGTGCCCGTTCCGTGCCCGGGCGACGGGCCGTCCGTCTCCGGCGTGCGTTCCCGCGCGGCCCGCAGGCGTCCACCGGCCCGTACCCGAACCCGTCTCCCCGCACCCGACTTCTGCCGCGCGCCCGAGCGCACGGCGCCGTACCCCTGGAGGGATCCCATGCCGCCGTACCGAACGGCCCGAGCCTTCGCCGTGGCGTTGCTCGCGGCCCTGCTCGGAGCCCTGCTCCCGGCCACCGCCGCCCACGCGGCGCAGAGCACGGTGCAGGGCGGCAGGCTCGACTGGGGCATCAAGAAGTCCTTCCAGACGTACGTCACCGGGCCCATCGCCAACGGCGGTTACCGGCTGACGTCCGGCGCGGCCACGGTCGGCGCCGGACAGTTCCGCTTCCACTCCGCCAAGGGGTCCTACGACCCGGCCACCGGCGCCTTCGAAGCCCGCTTCGGCGGCGGGGTCCACTTCACCGGCCACCGCACGTCGAGCGGCAGTCACGAGCTGGACCTGTCGGTGAGCCGCCCCACCGTGCGGATCGCGGGCGGTCGCGGCACCCTCCACGTCGACATGGTCAGCAAGGCCAGGGGCACCGGGAAGGTCACCTCGACCTCCCAGGTCCCCTTCGCCTCCCTCAACCTCTCCGGCATCAACATGAAGGGGGGCAGCGGACCGATCCGGCTCGCCAACGTCCCCGCCACCCTCACCACCCAGGGCGCCACCGCCTTCGCCGGCTTCTACACCGCCGGCACCGCGCTGGACCCGATCAGCCTCAGCGTCGACCTCGTGAACGCGCCCCCGAAGCAGGAGCAGCCGAAGCAGCCGCAGCCGTCGGCCAGCAGCGGGGCCAAGGACACCAAGGACTCCAAGGACACCAAGGACAGCAAGGACGCAGCGCAGGGCGCGGTCCGCGACGCCGCCGTCGACTGGGGCGTGCGCCGCACCTTCCGCGAGTACGTCACCGGCTCGATCGCCCAGGGCAAGTGGACCCTCGCCGACGGCGCGCAGGACGGCGGGGCCCTCTTCCGCTTCCCCAAGGGCACCGGGGCGTACGACGCGCAGAAGCAGAGCCTCGACGCCTCCTTCGTCGGCTCCGTCCGCTTCACCGGGGAGAACCTGGACCTGACCCTCAGCAAGGTCACCGCGAAGGTCACGGGCGGCACCGGCACCCTGCGCGCCGACGTCGTCAGCGCCGGCGTCACCACCAAGGCGGTGCCCCTGATCACCTTCGCGGCGAAGGACTTCGCGCCGAAGGAGGGCCTCGCGACCCTCACCGAAGCCCCGGCGACGCTCACCGCCGACGGCGCCAAGGCGTTCGGGAACATGTACAAGGCCGGCACCGAGATGGACCCGGTGTCGCTCGCGGTCGCCGTCGACGCCAAGGCCCAACTGCCCGCCCTGCCCGACCTGGGCAGCGACGCGGGCACCGCGACCCCGTCCGCGTCCACGCCGGTCCCGGCCGCCTCCGACGCCGCCCCGGCCGCTTCTTCGTCGGAGTCGTCGTCCTGGTCCACCACGGCGACGTACCTCGCCATCGGCGCGGGCGTGTTGGTCGCCGCCCTCGCCCTCGCCTTCGTGGTCGTACGCCGTCGGCGCGCGACCGACGGCACCACGACCGACACCGCAGCCGGCTGAACCCCCCGGTCAGCCGCGCCCGACCGGCCACCCCGGCCGGCGCCACCCCCCTGAACCCCATCCCCCGACACGCAGGAGCAGAACCCGATGTCAGCAACAAGGCGCCCCCTGGCCGTGGCCGCCGCGACCGCCACCGCGGTCGCGCTCGGGGCCACCGCCCTGAGCCTGCCGGCCTTCGCCGCCGGCGACGACGCGCGGCCCGCCGCCGCGCCCACGTACGAGCTGAAGGAGGGCACGCTCGACTGGGGCTTCAAGGAATCCTTCCGCAAGCACGTCGTCGAGCGCGCGGAGGGAAGCATCACGGTCGCCGGCGGCGCCCGACAGGCCGCCGGCAACGGCCCGTTCGCCTTCACCGGCGGCACGGGCACGTACGACATGTCCAAGCACGGCGTGCGGACCGCCTTCAAGGGCTCCGTCACGTTCGACGCCACCAAGTACGGCTACACGATCGGCCTCGCCGACCTGAAGCTGACCACCAACCGCACCAGCGGCTTCATCTCCGCGGACGTCACCGCCAAGGGCAAGACGCAGCAGGACGTGCAGGTCGCCGCGCTCGACCTGACGGACAAGTCCCCCGGGCAGGGCGCCGGCGGCGCCATGGTCTTCAAGGACATCCCGGCGACCCTCACCGCCGAGGGCGCCGCGGCCCTCGGGATGTACAAGGCGGGCGAGGAACTGGACGCGGCCACCCTCACGGTGAAGGCCGAGATGCCGAACCGCCCCTCGCCCGACCCCGACCCCGAGCCGACGAAGCCCTCGCCCGACCCGTCGGGCAAGCCGAGCAACCCGCCCGCGGCGCCCGACGGCACGATCGTCGACGGCAACCTCGACTGGGGCGTCAAGGAGCGCTTCCGCTCGTACGTCACCACCGGCATGGCCAAGGGCAGGATCGAGGTCTCCGGCGGCGCCAAGACCAACGCCGCCGGGTTCCGCTTCCCCAAGGGCAAGGGCACCTTCGACCCGGCCAAGAAGTCCCTCGACGCGTCCTTCGACGGCGCCGTGCGCTTCCTCGGCCACGAGATCCAGGGCACCCACCTGCTCGACCTCAAGCTCAGCGACCTCAAGGTCCGGGTGCAGGGCGCCAAGGGCACGCTGCTCGCCGACGTGTCCACCAAGGACAAGACCACCGGCAAGGTCTCCACCCACAACGACCTCGGCCTCGCCGCCCTCACCGTCCCCGCGAACGCGCTGACGGCCAAGGACAAGCTGGTGCGGCTGACCGGCGTGCCGGCGAAGCTCACCGCGGACGGCAGCAAGGCGTTCAGCGGCATGTACCAGCCGGGCGAGGAACTGGACAAGGTGAACGTCGCGGTCGCCCTCGACACGTCGGTGAAACTGCCCGACGCCACGTCCGGCGGCTCCTCCTCCGGCGGATCCTCGTCCGGCGGCACGACCGGCGGCGGCGCCGGCGACAGCACGGGCGGAAGCACCGGCGGAGGCTCCGTGGGCGGCTCCGTCGGCGGCGGCTCGGTCGGCGGTGCCGTCTCAGGCGCGGTGGACGGTTCCGTGGGCGGCGCGGTCGGCGGCGGTACGGGCGGTGCCCTCGCCAACACCGGCGCCGACGTCCCGGTGACCGGACTGCTGGCCGCCGCAGCGGGCGTCGCCGCGGCCGGCGCGGGCGCCGTCGTCCTGGCCCGCCGCCGCGGACAGCGCGACGCCACCGGCTGATCCGCACCCCGCCGCACGACGGCGGGACGGGGCCGGCACCCAACGGGCCGGCGCCGTCCCGCCGTTGGCGCGTGTGCACACCGCCGCCCTCCGGTGCTTCAATGCCGGGGTGAACGAACGCGACCAGCTGGACGTGCTGCACGTCTTCTGCTCCGCCGAGGGCCGGCACGGGAACGCCGTCTCGGTCCTCCGCGACGCCCGCCGCCTCCGCGGCCCCGAGGCCCGGCAGGCGCTCGCCGCCGAAGTGGGCCGCGGCGAGACCGTGTTCGTCGACGACCCCGAGCGGGGATCCGTCGACGTTCACGCCCCCGGCCGACCCCTGCCCTTCGCCGTCGCCGCCCTGATCGGCGCCGCCTGGCTGCTCGACCTGGAAGAGCTGAACCCGCCGCCCGGGCCCGTGTGGGGGCGCAGCGACGGGGAGTTCACCTGGATCACGGTCCGCGCCGACTGGGCACCGCCGTGCGAGCTCGCGCAGTACGCGTCACCCGCCGAGGTCGACGCGCTCGCCGGGCCGCCGGCCGGAGCGGCGACGGGGGAGTGGTGGTACGCCTGGGCCTGGGAGGAGGAGGCCGCGGGCCGGGTGCGGGCCAGGGCGTTCCGCCCGCTCGCCACGGCGGACGGGGGCGTGGACGGCGACGGGGGCGGTGACGCGGCGGAGGAGGACGAGGCGACGGGTACGGCCGCCCTCGTGCTCACCGACCGGCTGGGCCGGGCCCTGAACATCACTCAGGGCCGGGGGTCGCAGATCCTGACGGCCCCCGGCCCGGGTGGCGAGGTGGAGCTCGGCGGGCGGGTGCGCCTGGTCTCCCAAGCGCCGGTGCTGGTGCCCGTACCCCCGCCGGCCGCGGTGCCCGCGCGCCGGCTGAGCGTCGCGGAGGCGCTGCGGGCGCTGGGTTAGGGCCGGCCCGGGGCCGGCCCGTACGGCGGCGGTACGGCTCAGGCGCTGAGCGGGTACGCCTCGTTCAGCTCCCAGAAGAGCGCGCTGTTGTAGTCGAAGGCGAGGCGGCACTCGTCCACGATCCGCTGCTTCTCCAGGTCGTCCGCATCCACCGCGTCCAGCAGGGCGCGGTACGTCCGCTTGAACGCGGCCGGGTTGGATATCTGCTCGAACACGTAGAACCGCACCCCGTCGCCCTTGCGGCTGAAGCCCCAGGTCTTCTCGGCCTGGTCGCGGATGACCTGGCCGCCGGAGAGGTCGCCCAGGTACCGGGTGTAGTGGTGCGCCACGTAGCCCGCGGGCCAGGTCCGCGCGCACTCCTCGATCCGGGCGACGTACGCCGCCGTCGCCGGCAGCGGCCGGGCGCCCTCCCACCAGCGCTCGCCCCGCAGGTGCGCGAGGTCGCGCTCCAGCTCGGCGGTCCGCATCAGCTCGTCGCGGACGAACGGGCCCGCGACCGGGTCGTCCCGCAGCGCCTGAGCGGCCTCCTCCAGCGCCCGGTACACGAACCACAGCTGCTCGGTGTAGCGCGCGTACGCCTCGATGCCCAGCTGCCCGGCGAGCAGATGGCCTATGAAGGGGGAGGCGTTCGCCTCGTCGTGCTTGTCGTGCGTGGCGGAGCGCAGCAGCTGGGAGAAGGGGGCGGGGGCGGGAGCGGCAGTGGCGTCCACGGCGGACCTCCGGGGCGATGGGACGGGCGGAGACAGGCAGGACTGACGGCAGCGGCCCACGGCTGTTGCCAGCACCGATTCTCTCTACTTAGGCTTACCTAAGTCAATGTGTTCCCGACGTGCTGTCGGTAAAACCCGTCCTGTCTCCGTCGTCGGAGACTTCCCGCCCCCCGACGGTCAGGGGAGCGTCAGGATCTCGGTGCCCGTCTCCGTCACCACCAGTGTGTGCTCGAACTGCGCGGTCCGCTTCCGGTCCTTCGTGACCACGGTCCAGCCGTCGTCCCACATGTCGTACTCGTGCGTCCCCAGCGTCAGCATCGGCTCGATCGTGAACGTCATCCCCGGCTGGATGACGGTGGTGGCGTGCGGGGCGTCGTAGTGCGGGACGATCAGTCCGGAGTGGAACGAGGAATTGATCCCGTGGCCCGTGAAGTCCCGGACCACGCCGTACCCGAAGCGCTTGGCGTACGACTCGATGACCCGCCCGATGACGTTGATCTGCCGCCCCGGCTTCACCGCCTTGATCGCGCGGTTCAGCGACTCCCGGGTGCGCTCCACCAGCAGCCGGGACTCCTCGTCCACGTCACCGCAGAGGTACGTGGCGTTGTTGTCGCCGTGGACGCCGCCGACGTACGCCGTCACGTCCAGGTTCACGATGTCGCCGTCGCGCAGCACCGTGGAGTCCGGGATGCCGTGGCAGATCACCTCGTTCACCGAGGTGCACAGCGACTTGGGGAAGCCCCGGTAGCCCAGGGTCGACGGATACGCCCCGTGGTCGCACAGGAACTCGTGCGCGACCCGGTCCAGTTCGTCCGTGGTGACGCCGGGCGCGATGTGCTTCGCGGCCTCCGCCATCGCCCGGGCGGCGATGCGCCCCGCGACGCGCATCCGCTCGACCGTCTCGGAGTCCTGCACCTCCGGCCCGGTGTACGGCGTCGGGGCGGGCTTTCCGACGTATTCGGGACGCTTGACGGCGGCGGGAACGGAGCGGGTGGGGGAGAGCTCACCCGGCACGAGCAGTGACTGGCCAGACATGTCAGCGAGTCTAACCACGGCTGGTGGGGCAGCATGGGGAGCGAGAGGGAAGAGGGAGGCGTTGGCGATGGCGCTGTTCAAGCGGCGGACGGCCGGGAAGCCGGGCGAGTGGTACTACTGCCTGAAGCACCAGAAGGTGGAGGAGGGGCCGGAGTGTCCGGCGAAGGACCGGTTCGGGCCTTATGCGACGCCGAAGGAGGCGGCCCACGCGATGGAGTCGGCGCAGGAACGCAACGCGGAGTGGGACACCGACCCCCGCTGGCACGAGCCCCCACCGAAGTAGCCCCCCTCACGCCACCCTGCACCCCTGCACCCCTGCACCCCTGGAGCCCGCGGTTCCCGTGCGGGTGCGTTGGCTTCTGCGGCCCCTCTGCGGCTGTTCGCGCGGTTTCCGCCCCCGGTGCCCTGCGGGCACGGGGATACCCCCGCCTACGCCCAGAGGGCGTGGGGGAACCCCCAGCGCCCCTGGGTTGCCCGACAGGCGGGCAGCAGGAGCAGTGAGCCCACACCCGCAGGGCGGGGCTTTTCAGGGGCGCGGGGACACTGCGCGGCGAGCACACCACCGGGCCGCGAGGACAGCGCACTCGCAGGGGCGCGGGGACACGGTGCGGGGAAGGCGGCGCCGGGCCGCGCGCGGCGGGGCCGCAGGGGGTCAGCCCGCGTCCGGTCGGACCTTGCCGCGGCGGATGTAGTACCACGCCATGTTCGACGACAACCCCGCCAGCAGCACCCACACCACCCCGAGCCACATGCCCTGGACGAAGGAGACCACCGCCGCGGCCACGGCGAGCGCGCAGACGGCGAGGGAGTAGACGGCGAGGCGGGGCATGGGGTCGGCTCCTGTCGGGTCCTGGTGGTTCGAGGGGCGGCGCGGCGCGGCACGCGTCGGACGCCCGGTCCAGTGTCCCCCATGCCCCGTCCGCGCTCACACGTCGGTGACCCGCAGCCCCGCGTGCGCCTTGTAGCGGCGGTTCACCGAGATCAGGTTGGCCACCAGCGACTCCACCTGGTGCGCATTGCGCAGCCGGCCGGCGAAGACGCCGCGCATGCCGGGGATGCGGCCCGCCAGCGCCTGGACGAGGTCCGTGTCGGCGCGGGACTCGCCGAGCACCATCACGTCCGTGTCGATCTCGTCGATGGACTCGTCCTGGAGCAGGACCGCGGACAGGTGGTGGAACGCCGCGGTCACCCGCGACGCCGGCAGCAGGGCGGCGGCCTGCTCGGCGGCGCTGCCCTCGTCCGGCTTGAGGGCGTACGCGCCCTTCTTGTCGAAGCCGAGCGGGTTGACGCAGTCGATCACCAGCTTGCCCGCGAGGTCGTCCCGCAGCGCCTGGAGCGTCTTGGCGTGCCCGTCCCACGGCACGGCGACGATCACCGCGTCGCTGCGGCGCGCGCACGCGGAGTTGTCCGCGCCCTCGATGCCGAGGCCCAGCTCGGCCGCGGCGGCCTCGGCGCGCTCCGCGGCGCGGGAGCCGATGATCACCTTCTGGCCGGCCTTGGCGAGCCGGTACGCCAGCCCCCGGCCCTGGTCGCCGGTGCCGCCGAGGACGCCGACGACGAGCCCGGACACGTCCGGCAGCTCCCAGGGGTCCTTGGGGGCGGATGCGGCGGCGCCTGCGGTGTTGTCAGTGGAAGTCATGCGCCCGACCCTACTGGCAGGTACACGTACGGGTGAGTCCGCCCGAACCGCCCCCTGCCCCGGCGGCGCGTGCCCCAGGATGCGGGGCCATGGATGCCGTACGCGTCGCGCTGCTGCGCGAGGTCCTGGCGGGCACGCGCTGGCCCGCCGCCGCCCGACGGTTCGCCGGGGTCCTCCGGTCGTCCGTGGTCCCGCGCGGTGGCGGGCTGCTGCTGGTGGGGACGGAGGAGTACGAGCCGTGGCACCTGGCCGCGCACCTGGTGGACGAGGCGGCCTGGTCGGGCCGCCCCGAGCTGACGCCGACCCTGGTGCGCCACGGCACCCGCCCCGGCGACCCGCCGCACCTGGCGGTGGGCCTGGACCGGCTGCACGGCGTGCGCCGCGGCGAAACGCTGTTGCTGGTGGCCCCGGCCAGCCCGGGCGAGGTCCTCCTGGAGCGGGTCCACGACGCCCGGCGGGGCGGGGCGACGGTGCTCGCGCTGGACGGCGGCGACGCGGACGTGCAGGGGCTGGCGCACGAGTGGCTGTCGGTCTGCCCGGAGCGCGACGAGGTCGACCTGGACACCGTGCAGCACCTGGTGAGCGCGGCGGCGGGGGAGAACGGGCTGCCGGTGGCGCGCGGCAGCCGCCACTTCCGGGACCGGGTGTCCCGGCTGGTGGACCAGCTCACGTCGCCGCCGCCGGAACGCTGGTGAGCGGCTCCACCGCATCGCGCACCGCATCGCGCGACCGCCGTGGGGAAAATCGTTTGCCCACGCCATCCGACCACCATGACGATGAGCGGTTGTGGCGTCCAAGCTCTCCGCGATACTCCCCGACCTCTCCCCCTGGCACTCCTCCCGGGACTTCCGGCTGCTGTGGGGCCAGGGCCTGATCACCTACTTCGGCAGCTTCATGGCGATGATCGCCCTGCCGCTCCAGATCAAGGACCTCACCGAGTCGCCGCTCGCGGTCGGCGCCATGGGCGCCGTCGAGCTGGTGCCGCTGATGGTGTTCGGCCTGTACGGCGGGGCGCTCGCGGACGCGATGGACCGCCGCAAGGTGATCCTGTGGACGGAGGCGGGCCTGGGCCTGCTGGCGCTGCTGTTGCTGGTGAACTCGCTGCTGCCCGATCCGATGCTGTGGCCGCTGTACGTGGTCGCGGCGGGCGTCTCCGCACTCGCCGGACTCCAGCGGCCGGCGCTGGACTCGCTGATGGCCCGCATCGTGCCGCACGACCAACTCACCGCGGCAGCCGCGCTGAACGCCCTGCGCTGGCAGGCGGGCGGCATCCTCGGGCCGTCGCTGGCGGGCGTGGTGGTGGCGTACGCGGGCCACGCCACGGCGTACGGCATCACCATCGTCACCTTCGCGGTCTCCGTCGTGATGTGCCTGCGGCTGGCGCCGGCGCCGGCGGCGCGCGACGCGGAGCGGCCGTCGCTGCGCGGCATCGCGGAGGGCGCGCGGTACGCCTGGTCGCGGCCGGTGCTGATGGGGACGTACGCGGTCGACCTGCTGGCGATGGTGCTCTCCGCGCCGATGGCGATCTTCCCGTTCCTCGCGGACGACCTGGGCGCGGAGTGGTCGCTGGGCCTGATGTACGCCTCCATCTCGGTGGGCTCGGTCGCCCTCAGCCTGACGAGCGGCTGGACCTCGCGCGTCCAGCGGCACGGCCTGTTGCTGATCTTCGGGGCGATGGCGTGGGGGCTGGGGATCGTGGCGGCGGGGGTGCTGGACAGCGTGTGGCTGGTGCTGCTGGCGCTGGCGTTCGCCGGGGCCGGGGACATGCTCAGCGGCCTGGCCCGCAGCACCATCTGGAACCAGACGATCCCGGACGGCCTCCGGGGCCGCCTCGCGGGCATCGAGGTGCTGTCCTACAGCGTCGGCCCCCAGATGGGCCAGGTCAGGGCGGGCGCGATGGCCGGCTGGACGGGGACGCGGCCGGCGGTGTGGGCGGGGGGCGTGGCGTGCGTGGCGGTGGTGGGTGCGTTGGCTGCGGCGATGCCGAAGCTGGTGGCGTACGACGCGTCCACGGACACGGACGCCCAACGCCGCCGCGCGGAAAAGGAAGCCGCCCCCCTATAGCCCGCGCCTTCGCCACCGGCGCGCTTCACGCCTGCGGCCCGTCTGTGGTTTGTCGCGCAGTTCCGCCCCCAGCGCCCCTGAAAAGCCCCGCCCTGCGGGCACGGGGGCCCCAGCGCTCGGAACTATGGGTGTAGCCACCGAGCAGCCGCAGAGACCAGTGCTCCCGCGGAGGAACGGCGAGCATGTCAGGGGCGCGGGGAACTGCGCGACAAGCCACAGACGGGCCGCAGACGCCAGTGCTCCCGCGGGGCCACGGCGGGTGGTGCGTTAAGGGGCGCGGGGATACTGCGCGACGAGCGACCACCAAGCCGTAGACGGCAACGCACCTGCGAGGGGCGCCGGCAGCAGCGCCGGGCCCGGGACCCCGCTGCCCGGCGCGGCTCAGCGCAGCCAGGACGCGCACGCCGGGTTTTCGCCGCGCCAGAACTGGTAGTACTCGTAGCCGCAGCCCGACTCCAGGTCGCTCACGCCCAGCCCCCGCAACACCGCGTCCACCACGTCGAAGAACGCCCGGTTCACCTCCGGGACGAGGAAGAGCAGGGCGAACACCACCAGCAGGCCGTACGGCGCGATCGGCTCCACGCGGCGGCGGACGCCGGGGGACAGCCACGGCTCGACCACCCCGTAACCGTCCAGCCCCGGCACCGGCAGCAGGTTCAGGATCGCCGCGGTGATCTGGAGCAGCGCCAGGAAGCCCAGCGCGAACTGGAAGAGGACCGGGACGCCGTCCAGCCCGCCCAGCCAGAACGGCGCCGTGCACACCGCCGCGAACAGCGCGTTCGTCAGCGGGCCCGCCGCCGAGATCAGGCTGTGCCGCCAGCGGCCCCGGATCCGGCCGCGTTCGATGAAGACCGCGCCGCCCGGCAGGCCGATGCCGCCCAGGATCACGAAGAGGACCGGCAGGATCACGCTGGTCAGCGCGTGCGTGTAGGCCAGCGGGTTGAGCGTCAGATAGCCCTTGTCGACGATGGTGACGTCCCCGCCGTGCAGGGCAGCGCGGGCGTGCGCGTACTCGTGCAGACAGAGCGAGACGACCCACGCCGCGGTGACGAAGAAGAAGACGGCGACCCCGGCGGTCTTCCCGAAGTCCGTCCACACGGCCCACCCCGAGACCGCTCCGATCGCGACGATCCCGAGGAAGACGGGGCTGATGCCCCGGCCGTTGCGGCGGGAGGCGGTGTCGGTCATGGGCGCGACTCCTGTGACGTGACGGCGTGCGCACCGACCGTACCCGGCGCGGCGCGGCGCCGTCCGTACCCCGGCGGAGCCGGAGAAGCCGTTAGGGACAATGAACGGGTGCGTTACTCGCTGCTCGGCACCATCGAGGTCCATGACGACGACGGCGTGCCCGTCGCGATCGGCGGCGCCCGGCTGCGGGCGCTACTGGCCGTGTTGGCACTGCGTGCCGGCCGGGCGGTGCCCGTGGCGTCGCTCGTCGCCGAGGTGTGGGACGGCGACCCGCCCGCGGACGCGACCGGCGCCCTCCAGGCCCTCGTGGGCCGGCTGCGGCGCACCATCGGCGCGGACGCCGTCCGCTCCGACGGCGGCGGCTACCGCCTCGGCGCCGACCCGGACGACGTGGACCTGCACCGCTTCACCCGGCTCGCGGGCGAAGGTCGGCGCGCCCTGGACGACGGGGACGCCGCGAAGGCGCTGGACGTCCTGGACGACGCGCTCGCGCTGTGGCGCGGCCCCGCGCTCGCGGACCTCCCGGACGGCGGTGCGGACGCCGCCCGCCTGGAGGCCCGCAGGCTGGAGGCCGTACGCACCCGGCTGACCGCGCTCACGGCCCTGGGGCGGGCCGAGGAGACCCTGCCGGAGCTGGCGTCCCTGTGCGCCGCCCACCCCCTCGACGAACCCCTGCACGCCCTGCACATCCGCGCCCTGCGCGCCGCCGGCCGGCCCGCCCGCGCCCTGGACGCGTACGAGACGCTGCGCCGCTCCCTCGCGGAGCGGCTGGGCACCGACCCGGGCCCGGAACTGATCGCCCTGCACCGCGAGCTGCTCGCGCCCGCGGAGCCGGCGCCCGCGCCCGTACGGACCCCCGCGCCTCCTGCCCCGGTCCCGGTCCCGCGCGGCAACCTCCGTGCCCGGCTGACGTCCTTCGTCGGCCGCGAGGACGACATCGCGGCCCTGCGTGACGATCTGCACCGCGCCCGGCTCGTGACCCTGCTCGGCCCCGGCGGGTCCGGCAAGACCCGGCTCTCCCAGGAGGCCGGGGAGCGGGTCGCGGCCGACCACCCCGACGGCGTGTGGCTGGTGGAACTCGCGCCCGTGAACGACCCGGAGACCGTGCCCGAAGCCGTCCTCGCCGCGCTCGGCGCACGCGGACCCGTCCTGCGCGGCGCGGGCGCCGAAGAGATCAGGGTCGCCGAAGGGACGAAGGACGAACCGCTGCGGCGGCTGGTCGAGCTGTGCGTCCGACGCAGGATGCTGCTGATCGTCGACAACTGCGAGCACGTGGTGGGCACCACGGCCGCCCTGGTGGAACGCCTCCTCAGCGACTGCCCCGACGTCACCGTGCTCGCGACCAGTCGTGAGCCGTTGGGGGTGCCGGGGGAGGTGGTGCGGCCCGTCGACCCGCTGCCGCAGGACGTGGCGCTGAAGCTGCTCGCGGACCGGGGCGCGGCGGCGCGCCCGGGGTTCCGGGTGGCGGACGATCCCGCGGCGTGCGCGGAGATCTGCCGGCGCCTCGACGGGCTGCCGCTGGCGGTGGAGCTGGCCGCGGCGCGGCTGCGGGCGCTCGCGCCGCGCCAGATCGCGGACCGGCTGGACGACCGCTTCCGGCTGCTGACCAGCGGCAGCCGTACCGTACTGCCCCGGCAGCAGACCCTGCGGGCCGTCGTCGACTGGTCCTGGGACCTGCTGGACGAGGCCGAACGCACCGTGCTGCGGCGGCTGTCCGTGTTCGCCGGCGGGTGTGCGCTGCCGGCCGCGGAGGCGGTGTGCGGCCCGGACCTGCCCGCGTCGAGCGACGTGCTGGACGCACTGGCGGCGCTGGTCGACAAGTCGCTGGTCGTCGCGGTGCCCGACGACGCGGCCGGCATGCGCTACCGACTCCTGGAGACCGTCGCCGAATACGCCGCCGAACACCTCGACCACTCCGGCGAACGCACCCCGGTGGAGCGCCGCCACCTCGTCCACTACCGGGAGCTGGCCCGCGTCACCGACCCCCGGCTGCGCGGCCCCGACCAGCAGGCCGCGCTCATCCTGCTCGACCTGGAGTACGAGAACCTGCGCACCGCGCTGCGCCGCGCCGTCGCCGCCCGCGAGGAACAAGAAGTCCTCTCCCTCGTGCTGTCCCTCACCTGGTACTGGCAGATGAAGGACCTGCGGACCGAGACCCGCCACTGGACCGGGGCCGCCCGCGAACTGGGCCCCGACCCCTTCGGCCCGGACTGCGGCCCCGCCGAGCCCGTCCACGAACGCCCCACCGACCTCCCCCCGCCGTGGCCGCCCCACCTGCTCGCCGAGGCCCGCCGCAGCAACGACATGCTGCGCATGGTGGTGATCAACCGCGACATGGAGGTGTGGAGTTCGCCCGACGGCATGGACCGACTGCGCCGGGTCACCCGCGTCTACCACGACGGCCTGCCGCAGATCTGCCGCCACCCGGCGTCCATGTGGTTCTTCGCCGTCCTGCTCACCGGGGACCTGGCAGCCCTCGAAGCGGTGCTCAACGGCACCGTACGGACCTGCCGGGCCCTGCCCGGACACGAGTGGGAGCTGGCGTCGGCGCTGGAGACCCGGGCCAACGTCCTCGCCAACCGGACCCGTTGGGCCGGCGACGCCATCCGCGACGCGGACGAGGCGCTGGAGATCTTCCACCGGCTCGGCGACTCCTGGGGCCTGGCCGAGGCGCTGTCCGCCCGCGCGGAGGCACGGGAGCGGCGCGGCGACTACGCCGAAGCCGCCGCCGACTTCGCCGCCGCCGTCGAGCGCGCCGAGCGGATCGGCGCCAGCGGCCAGGTCGCGGTGTTGCGGGCCCGGCTCGGCGGCGCGCTGATGGAGCTCGGCCCCGAGGAGGGCGCCCGGGGCGAGGCGATCCTCCGCGAGGTCGTCGCCGGCCACGACGTCGACTTCCACGAGGCCAGCGCCGTGGCCCGGATCGTGCTCGGGCTGTGGCTCGGCAGGACCGGCCGGACCGCGGAGTCACGGGAGCTGATGACCCAGGTGCTGGGCCAGTTCCAGGCCAGCGTGCTCGTCGCCTTCGAGGACATGGTGAGCGGCTTCCTCGCCTGGCTGGACCACCTCGAAGGCCACCACGAGCGGGCCCTGACCGGCGCCCGCCGGGCCCTGGACGGCGCGCTGACACCGCTGTGCCGGGTGGTCGCCCCGCACATGGTCGCGCCCCAACTCGTCACGACCGCGGGTGCGCTGTCCGCGCTCCACCCCGAGCGGGCCGCGGACGCCGCCCGCATCCTCGGCGCGGCCGACGCCCAGCGGATGCCGGACTACGCCATGCCGCGCCACGAGGCGGAGCAGCACGAGGCGGTGGTGGCGCGGCTGCGGGCCCTGCTCGGGGACGACGCGTTCTCCGCCGCGCACGCCGAGGGCGCCGGCCTCCCCCTCGAAGAGGCCGTCGCCCTCGGGTGAGCTTCCCCCCCCCGGCCCCCGTGCCGGGGGTGCCGCTCACGTCTTGGTGCGGAACTTGCGGACCGCGAGCGGTGCGGTGAGCGCGGTGATCACCGCCGTCCAGGCCAGCGTCATCCACACCGAGTTGCCGACGGGGGTGCCGTTGATCAGGGCGCGGGCCGCGTCCGCCAGGTTGGAGAGCGGGTTGTAGTCGGTGAACGTCTCCAGCCAGCCGGGCATCGTGTCCGGCGGGGCGAAGATCGACGAGCCGAACTGGAGCGGCATCAGGATGAGCATCCCGATCCCTTGGACGGCCTGCGCGGTGCGCAGGGTCAGCCCCAACAGGATGAAGATCCACATCAGCGACGCCCCGAAGAGCAGCGACAGCGCCATGGCGGCCAGCAGCGCGAGGAAGGAGCCCCCGACCTCCAGACCGAGCAGGAAGCCCATGCCCAGCAGGATGACCATGGCGACGAGCATCCGGCCGGCCTCGATCACGACCTTCGCGATCAGGACGGACGAACGGGCGATCGGCATGGACCGGAAGCGGTCCATCACGCCCTTCTTGAAGTCGTCGTTGACGCCCGAGCCGACCGCCATGGCGATCGTCAGGCCCATCATCGCCATCAGCCCGGGCACGACGTAGTTGACGTAGCCCTCCTGGTTGCCCACGCCGGAGATCGCGCCGCCGAAGACGTACACGAACAGCAGCGTGAGGATGATCGGCATCAGCAGGACGTCGAACATCGACTCCGGGTCGTGCTTGATCTGCATGGTGTTGCGGCGGGCCAGCGCTCCGATGTGCCGCAGATTGGCGCGCAGTCCGATGCGGCCCTCGCCCTTGGGGCGGGGCGCGGCGGGCGCCGCCCCGGTCACCTTCGCGCCGCCCTCGGGGCGCACGGGCTTGCTGGTGGTGGTGGCGCTCACGCCGCGACCTCCTCAAGGGTCGTCTGCGACCCGCTCGTCTTCTCTCCCGTGATGGCCAGGAACACCTCGTCCAGGCTCGGCAGGTGCGTGCCGATGTGGGCGATCTCGAAGCCGCGCTCGGCCAGCAGACCGATCACCGCGGTCAGTTGCACGTCGGCCAGGATCGGTACGTACAGCTGGCGCTCTTCGGGCACCGTCCGCACCCCGCCGATCCCGTCGAGGCCGGTCTCGGCCAGCGCCCGCGCCATCTCGGGCAGGTCGGCCGGGTCGCTCGGGCGGACGACCAGCGCCCGTCCGCCGACCTTGGCCTTCAGCTCCTCCACGCCGCCGCTGGCGACGACCCGGCCCCGGTCGATGACGGTCAGCTCGTGCGCGAGCTGCTCCGCCTCCTCCATGTACTGCGTGGTCAGCAGCACCGTGGCGCCCTCGGAGACCATGGAGCGGACCTCGTCCCACACCTCGTTGCGGGTCCGCGGGTCGAGACCGGTGGTCGGCTCGTCGAGATAGAGCACCGCGGGCCGCCCGATCATCGACGCGGCCAGGTCGAGCCGGCGCCGCATGCCGCCGGAGTACTGGGCGGCGGGCCGCCTCGCCGCCTCGGTGAGGGAGAAGCGCTCCAGCATCGCGTCGCTGCGGGCCCGTGCGTCCTTGCGCGACAGGTCGAGCAGCCGGCCGATCATGTACAGGTTCTCCCAGCCGGACAGCTTCTCGTCGACGGAGGCGTACTGGCCGGTCAGCCCGATGACGCGGCGCAGCGCCCGGGGCTGGTGCACCACGTCGTAGCCGGCGACGGTCGCGGTCCCGGCGTCCGGGACGATCAGGGTGGACAGGCAGCGCACGAGGGTGGTCTTGCCGGCTCCGTTGGGGCCGAGCACACCGAGCACGGTGCCCTCGCGGACGTCGACGTCCACCCCGTCCAGCGCCTTCGTCTCCCCGTAGTGCTTGACCAGCCCCCGCACCTCGACGGCGGAGCCCCCGGTGCGGTGCGGGTTCTTGTCGTTTCGCTTCATGTGGTCCACGGTGCCGGCAGCCGCCGACAGCTCACCGACAGCCCGCCGACATGCCGCCGGCAGGGGCCGTGGACGGCCGACAGCCCGCCGACGGGGGAAGATCGGCGGGCTGTCGTCTGTGCCGGGGGTGGCCTCGGGGTGCCGCGGGATTCAGCCGCGGGCCTCAGTGGAAGGTGTGCTCTTCCTGCGGGAAGGCGCCGCCCACGACGTCGTCGGCGAACGCCTTCGCGGCGTCGCCCAGGGTGCGGCGCAGATCGGCGTACTGCTTGGTGAACCGGGGCACCTTGCCGCCGGTCAGGCCCGCCATGTCCGTCCAGACCAGGACCTGGGCGTCGGTGTCGGGGCCGGCGCCTATCCCGATCGTCGGGATGTGCAGCGAGCGGGTGACCTCGGCGGCCAGCTCGGCGGGGACCAGTTCCAGCACGAGGGCGAAGGCGCCCGCGTCCTGGGCGGCCTTGGCGTCCCGCAGCAGCCGGTGCGCGGCCTCGTCGTCGCGGCCCTGCACCCGGTAGCCCATGGTGTTCACGGACTGCGGGGTCAGGCCCAGGTGGGACATGACGGGGATGCCGGCCTGCACGATCAGCTCGGTCTGCGGCAGCGAGCGCTCGCCGCCCTCCAGCTTCACGGCCCCGACGCCGGCGTCCTTGACCAGCCGGGTGGCGTTGCGCAGGGCCTGCACCGGCCCTTCCTGGTACGAACCGAACGGCAGGTCGCCGACGACGAGGGCGCGCTGCGTGCCGCGCACCACCGCGGCGGCCAGCAGCGTCATCTCGTCCATGGTGACCGGGACGGTGGTGTCGTACCCGAGGTGGGTGTTGCCCATGGAGTCGCCGACGAGGACGACGGGGATGCCCGCCTCGTCGAAGACGGACGCGGTCATCGCGTCGTAGGCGGTGAGCATGGGCCACTTCTCGCCGCGGGCCTTGGCGGCGGCGATGTCGTGGACGGTGATGCGACGAGTGCCCTTGCCCCCGTACAGCGCCTTGCTGCTGTCTGCGGGCTTCTGGGCAGCCTGAAGCGTCATGGCTGCGGCTCCTAACGTCATCTCGTGGCGCCCTGACGGCGTCCCCGGATCACCTCCCATGGTGGCACTTCGTGCCGCACCGTGAAAAGACCGGGGGCCGTTCGGTGACGCCCCGTGACGTCATGTGCCCGACCCGCCCGCACCCGATGGGGTCCGGGCCCGGTGTGATGCGTCCGTCACACCGGCACCACCTGCGCCGATACGAGGAACCGGGACGCGCCCCGCGACCGTCATCCGGAGCGTACGGCCGCCCCGGGGCGGCACGGGAAGTACCGTCATCGCCTAGTGTCGGGGCCGAAGCTGGTGTGTGGCGGCGCAAGGCAGTGAGGAAAAGCTCTTATGGTGCAGGCGTACGAAGCTGAGACGGAGAGCGGCGACCCGAAGGACCCGGTCACCCCAACCCGATCCCGGCTCCGTGGCCTGGGGCCGTTCCGCAGTTGGCGCGGGGACCCGGGGATCTGGCGGCGCGGCGTCGTCCTCGGCGTGTGCGCTGTCCTCGTCGCCCTCCTGACGGGGCTTCACGCCCACGTGCCCAACCGGATCGGCAACCTGGGCAGCCTCTCCGAGACGTTCCTGCCGTGGCTCACGGTGGTGACCGTGCCGCTGTTGCTGCTGGGGGCGCTGTGGCGGCGGTCGGCGACCGCGCTGATCGCCCTGCTGCTGCCCGTCCTCGTCTGGTTCAACCTCTTCGGCGGTCTGATCACCGACAAGTCCACCGGGGGCGGCGATCTGACGGTCGCTTCGCACAACGTCAACGCGGACAACCCCGATCCGGAGCGCACCGCGAAGGACGTCGCCGCGTCGGGCGCGGACGTCCTGGCGCTCCAGGAGTTGGCCCAGGGCCAGGTCTCCGCGTACCGCGACGCGCTCGCGGACACGTACAAGTACCACGCGGTGCAGGGCACGGTGGGCCTGTGGAGCAAGTACCCGCTCACCGACGTCGCCCCCGTCGACATCCGCCTCGGCTGGACCCGCGCGATGCGCTCCACGGTCGTCACGCCCCAGGGCGAGGTCGCGGTGTACGTGGCCCACATGCCGTCCGTACGGGTCAAGATGCGCGCGGGCTTCACCGCGAGCGAACGCGACCGCAGCGCGGACGCGCTCGGCGAGGCGATCTCGCGGGAGCGGGTGGCGGGGGTCGTGCTGCTGGGCGACCTCAACGGCACGATGAACGACCGCGCGCTCAAGTCCGTCACGTCGCAGATGCGGTCGACGCAGGGCGCTGCGGGGGACGGCTTCGGCTTCAGCTGGCCGGCGTCGTTCCCGATGGCGCGGATCGACCAGATCCTGGTGCGGGATGTCGAACCGGTCTCCTCCTGGACCCTCCCTCGCACGAACAGCGACCACTTGCCGGTGGCAGCGAGCATCCGGCTCTGACGGTTCGCCATGCGGCGGGCTCGGCGGCTGATCCGTCCGCCGTGCCCCTGCGGGAGCGTTGGTCTCTGCGGCCTGTCTGTGGCTCGTCGCGCAGTTCCCCGCGCCCCTAGGTTCCCGAGGTGCTTGGATCCACCAGCCGGCACTTGGGACGACGGGGGCAGCGAAACAGGGGCGCGGGGAACTGCGCGACAAGCCCACCACCGGGCCGCAGAGACCAACGCTCCCGCAGGGGAACGGCGCTGGATTCCCGCAAGGCGCGCGAGCGCCAAGGCGCGGGTTACGGGGCGTGCTCGCGCCAGTGGTTGGTGATCGGCAGGCGACGGTCCTTGCCGAAACCCTTCGCCGAGATCTTCGCCCCCGGCGGATACTGCCGCCTCTTGTACTCCGCCGCATCCACCATCCGCAGCGTCCGCACCACCAGCTCCTCCCCGAACCCCGCCGCCACGATCGCCTCCTTCCCCTGGTCCCGGTCCACGTACAGCTCCAGCAGCCGGTCCAGGACGTCGTAGTCCGGCAGGGAGTCCGTGTCGACCTGGCCGGGGCGGAGTTCCGCGCTCGGGGGCTTGGTGAGGGACGCCTCCGGGATCGGCGGGGTCTGGCCGCGGTCCCGCGCCGCCGCGTTGCGCCACGCGGCGAGGCGGTACACCGCCGTCTTGTAGACGTCCTTGATGGGGCCGTACGCGCCGACGGAGTCGCCGTACAGCGTCGAGTAGCCCACCGCCAGCTCGGACTTGTTGCCCGGGGCGAGGACGAGGTGGCCCTCCTGGTTGGAGAGCGCCATCAGCAGGGTGCCGCGCAGCCGGGACTGGAGGTTCTCCTCGGCGAGCCCGGTGAGGCCCAGCGCGTTCATGTACGCGTCGAACATCGGCTCGATCGGCACCGTGCGGTAGTTCAGCCCGGTGCGGCAGGCCAGTTCCGCCGCGTCGTCCTTGGAGTGCTCGGAGGAGTACTTCGACGGCATGGAGACTCCGTACACGTTCCCTGCCCCCACCGCGTCGCAGGCGATCGCGGCGACCAGCGCCGAGTCGATGCCGCCGGAGAGCCCGACCAGCACCGAGCGGAAGCCGTTCTTCGCGACGTAGGCGCGCAGCCCCACGACGAGCGCCGAGTACACCTCCTCGTCGTCGGCGAGCCGCTCGGCGTACCCGCCGGTCAGCTCCGGGTCGTACGTCGGCACCGGCTCCTCGCTGATCACGACGTGGTCGACGCGCAGCCCGTCGTCGACGATGCCGGAGGGCGCCTCGCCGGCGGCCGGCAGCTCCAGGTCGAGCACCACGCAGCCCTCCGCGAACTGCGGGGCCCGCGCGACGACCCCGCCGGCCGCGTCCACGACGATCGAGTCGCCGTCGAAGACGAGTTCGTCCTGGCCGCCGATCATCGCGCAGTACGCCACCGTGCACCCGGCTTCCTGCGCGCGCTTGCGCACCAGCTCCAGCCGGGTGTCGTCCTTGTTGAGCTCGTACGGGGACGCGTTGATGGAGACCAGCAGCCCGGCCCCGGCGGTCCGGGTCGCCGGCACCCGGCCGCCGTCCTGCCACAGGTCCTCGCAGATCGCGAGCGCCACGTCCACGCCGCGCACCCGGACCACGGGCAGGGTGTCGCCGGGGACGAAGTAGCGGAACTCGTCGAAGACGCCGTAGTTCGGCAGGTGGTGCTTGGCGAAGGTGAGCACCACCTCGCCGCCGTGCAGCACCGCCGCCGCGTTGCGGGGCGCGCCCGCGGGCTGGCCGTACGCCGGCCGGGCGCTCTCGCTGCGGTCGAGGTAGCCGACGACGACCGGCAGCGCGCCGAAGCCCTCGTCGGCCAGGCGCACGGCCAGCTCGCGCAGGGCCGCCCGGGACGCGTGCACGAAGGAGGAGCGCAGGGCGAGGTCCTCGACCGGGTAGCCGGTGAGCACCATTTCGGGGAAGGCGACCAGGTGGGCGCCCTGCTCGGCGGCGTGCCGGGTCCAGCGCACGATCGCCTCGGCGTTCTGGGCGAGGTCGCCGACGGTTGCGTCGATCTGGTTCAGGGCGAGACGAAGTTGGGGCACGTCCCCAGTCTAATCGTCTTTCTGACGCGATGTCCTGGGGTGCGGGTGCGGGACGCCCCGTGAGAGCGCTGCGGGGGCGCCCCGCACCCGGCCCGTCAGGGTCCTACTTGCGGTAGCCCAGCACGGTCATCATGCCGGCCTCCGCGTGGTACACGTTGTGGCAGTGGATCATCCACAGGCCCGGGTTGTCGGCGTCGAAGTCCGCGGTCAGCGTGCCGTTCGGCAGGATCACCGCGGTGTCCTTGCGCGGCCCGTTCGCCACGTTCGCCAGCCCGAAGGTGTGGCCGTGCAGGTGCAGCGGGTGCCACATCCCGGTCGGGTTGCTGAAGACCAGCCGCACCCGCTCGCCCGCCCGGACCTCGTGCCGCTGGTCGGGCGTGTACGGCTTGCCGTCGAAGGCCCAGTCGTACTTGGCCATCCCGCCCGAGAGCTTGATCTTGATCTCCCGGTCGGGCTTCTTGGCCGGCAGCGCGACGGAGGCGTCCGCCCGCAGCTTGTCCGCGGTCAGCACCCGCTTGGTGAGCTCCGCGGGACGCACGGTGGCCGCCGGCGCCGCCCCGCTCCCGGTGCGCAGCACCGCCAGCGCGGTCGCGTTCTTCCCCTCGGCCAGGGCGACCAGCGGGAAGACCCCGTCGCCGGCCGTCACCAGCACGTCGTACCGCTCGCCCATGCCCAACAGCACGGCGTCCGTCTTCGCGTGCTGGACGGGGAAGCCGTCGGTGTGGGTCACGGTCAGCTCGTGCCCGCCGAGGGCGATGCGGAAGGCGGTGTCCCCGCCCGCGTTGATGATCCGCAGCCGGATCCGCTCGCCGGGCTTGGCCGCGAAGGACGCCGGGTCCTGCGGCGTGCGACCGTTGACCAGGTAGTGCGGGTACGCCACGTCACCCGCGTCCCCGCCCAGCAGGTCGCTCTTCGCGCCCATCATCATCCGGGACGGGCCCTGGGGGCCGGGGGAAGCAGTCGACTTCGCAGACTTCGCGGACACCGTGCTCATGCCGCCGTGGCCCGCGTGCCCGCCGCCGGACATGCCCTTGCTCAGCTCCTTGAGCACCGCGTCCGGGGTGGAGCCCTCGATGCCGTCGACCCAGTCGTCCAGGACGATGACCCACTCCTTGTCGTACTTCAGCGGCTCCTTGGGGTCCTCGATGATCAGCGGGGCGTACAGGCCGCGGTCCTGCTGGACGCCCGAGTGGGGGTGGAACCAGTACGTGCCCGGGTGCGGGACGGCGAAGCGGTACTCGAAGGTGCCGCCCGCCTTGATCGGCTTCTGCGTGAGGTCGGGGACGCCGTCCATGTCGTTGCGCAGGGCCAGCCCGTGCCAGTGCAGGGATGTCGTCTCGGGCAGGTTGTTGGCCAGGGTGAGGGCGAGCGTGTCGCCCGCGGTGACCCGGACCTCCTGGCCGGGCAGCCGGCCGTCGTACGCCCAGGTCTTCACGGCCAGGCCGCCGCCCAGGTCCAGCGTGGCGGCGGTGGCCGTCAGCTTGACCTTGCGCTCGGGGCCGCCGCGGCGCTTGGCCTCGGCGTCCTGGACCTCCTTGCCGTCGGGCTCCACGAACCCGGCCGGCTGCGCCTTCGCGCCGCCCCCGCCGCCGGTGTGCCCGGCGTGACCGCCGCTGCCGCCGTCGGAGCTGGAGCAGGCCGCCAGGACGCCCGTCCCGGCCACGGCGAGCGACGCCCCGAGGATGGAGCGGCGCGTGATGTGAGTCGTCATGATGCAAGCACCTCGTGCTGTGTGAAGTCGGTGAGAGCCGGCTCGTACCGGCTGGAAGTCGTGCGGATCCGTCGCGCCTGCCGCCCCTCGGGCGGCACGCACGCTCCCAGGGGCTGTCTTACGGATCTTGCTGGGCTCCCGTGCCCTGGTGCCGCGCCTCGCCGCGTTGTCGTCGGTCGCCGACGCTCCGCGTCGACTCCCTCCTCCGCCTTGAGATCCACGGCACCAGACCCCTCCCCCTACGCCCGGAGGGCGTGGGGGGACCCCCACGCTGATCCAGCCTGATCCGAAAGAAGCCCCTAGATCCGCAGCACCGACAACTGCGCGAGGCGTATGCGCTCGGGGGGCGGACCGGCCCGCACTTGGGGCAGGGCGGCGCCGACGGCCTTGAGGCGGGCGGTGAGGTGACCGGCGCGCCGGCGCAGCCACGCGGCGGCGGCCACGAGCAGGGCCAGGCCCCAGGCGCCGAGGACGGCGAGGCACACGAGCGTGGGGTCCATCACACCGGGCTCGGGTGTCGAGTCCTGCACGAGGGGCGGGGCGGCACGGTCCGCGACGTGGGTCGCGGGGGCGCTGCCGTGTCCGGTGGACGCCGCGTGGGCGACTGCGCCCGGGCCCGAGTGCCCCGAAGCGGGGTGGCCGACGGTGTGCATCGTGGTGATGCCGAACAGCAGCGCGAGGAACAGCAGGAGCTGTCCCCTCCGCGTGCCCGAACGCTTCACCATGATCCGCATCTTACCCCCACCGGGTATCCGTCCCGGGAGGGGCGGTGTCGGGTGCGCGATCATGGGGTGATGATCGCCGCCGCCCTCATAGCCATCGGCGCCCTCGCCTACACCGCCTGGGTGCTCGAAGTCGTCCTGTCGACCGGGCTCGACCCGATCCAGACGTACGTGAGCGAACTCGCGGCGGCCGATCAACCGCTCGGCGGCCTCTTCCGCGCCACGGACCTCGCCGCCGGCTCCCTCGTCCTCGTCGGGGCGGTCCTGGCGCTGGCGCGGACGCCGCGCAGACCGTGGGCGCTGATCGGCTGGGGCGGGGTGGCGCTCTTCGGCGCCGCGACCGCCGTCGACTCCCGACTGCCCCTGAGCTGCACCCCCACCGCGGACCCCGAGTGCGCCGCCCGCGAGACCGCGGGCCTCGTGCCCGCCACCCACACCGCGCACGCCGTGAGCAGCTCGCTGGCGATGACGGGTGCGCTGATAGGGATCGTGGGGCTCACCGTCGCCGCGCGGCGGTACGGCTGGTGGCCCGCACTCGCCCGCTTCGGACCCCCGCTGGTCGCGCTGGAACTGATCGCGACCGGGTGGACCCTGGCGTCCGTCGCGGCCTTCGAAGCGGGGCGCGGCACCTGGGCCCTCGGTGCGGGACAGCGGCTGCAAGTCCTCCTCGTGGCAGTCTGGTTGGGTCTGCTCGCCCTGTCGATGGCGCGGGCGGCGAAGGAGCCGAGGGCGGTGGCACGGTGATGTTCGTACGGGTCGACGGCGTGGCGCACCACGTGGTCGTCGAAGGCACGGGGCCGGTCTGCGTGCTCAGCGCGGGGCTCGGGCTCGGCTGGTTCGACTGGGACCCCGTCGTACCGCTGCTCGCACCGCACCGCACCGTCGTCCGCTTCGACCGCCCCGGGCACGGGCTCAGCGCGACCGCGGACGCACCGCCCACCGCGGCGGGGGAGGCCCGTCGCATCGCCCGGCTGCTCGACGCGCTCGGCTGCGGCGAGGGTCCCGTCACCGTCGTCGGGCACTCCGTCGCCGGATTCCACGCGGAGGCGTTCGCCCGGCTGTACCCCGACCGTACGAGCGGGGTCGTCCTCGTCGACTCCAGCGTGGAGGAACGGGCCCGCACCCCCGCCGCGCCCCGCGCCCGTACGACCGCGGCCCGCGCCGCGGCGGCGGTGCTGAGCGCGGCCGGCGTCCCCGCGACCTTCGGGCCGCCGGCGCGACGGCTCGCCGTCCGGCTCTCCCGCGCCCACGGGGCCGATCCCGCCCCCGCGGAGCTGGTGCGCGGCGTCTACGGGACCTCGCGCGTCCTGCGCGGCGCGCTCCTGGAGAACGCGCACTACCTGGACGTCGCGGCGCAGCTGCTGGCGCTGCGCCAGCGCCACCCGCTGCCCGCGGACGCCTCGCTCACCGTGCTCGCGGCGACCGCCGGCGGCCGACGCTGGACGACCCGCCAACGAGAACTCGCCCTCCTGCTCGGCGCCCGCTTCGAGGCCATCGCCGCCGCGGGCCACCTCCTGATGCTGGACCGCCCGGAGGCGGTGGCCCGCGCGGTGCTGCGGGTAGCCCTGCGGGCGCCTTAGCGGGCGCGGCGTCGCCGTGGCGGCCTGGCAACCTTGGCGTCTGCGACCCGGTGGTGGCTTGCTCGCGCAGTTCCGCCCCCTTGCCCTTGCGGGCACGGGGGACTCCAGCGCCCCTGACCACACCGCCGTAGCCCTGCGGCTGCGCTGGTCTCTGCGGCCCGGTGGGTGACTGGTCGCGCAGTTCCCCGCGCCCCTGGGTACCCGTGCCCGAGGCCCTTGGGTTCAACAGCCAGCACTTGGAACGGCAGGGGGAGCACATCAGGGGCGCTGGGGGTCCCCCCACGCCCTCTGGGCGTAGGGGGCGGAACTGCGCGAACAAGCCCCACCGGCCCGCGGAGACCAACGCTCCCGTATGGCTACGGCGGTGCTGTCAGGGGCGCTGGGGGGTGCCACCACGCCCTCGGGGCGTAGGGGCGGAACTACGCGACCAGCCACAGACGGGCCGCAGACGCCAAGGCTGCTTGGCCACCACGGCGTGACCGCGCCCGCTCAAGCAACCGCAAGCCGCAGCGCGTCAGCCGCGTGCGTACACGTGCTCCATCCACGCCGCGAGCTGCTCGTCCGACAGGTGCTGCGCGAGGTCCGCCTCGCTGATCATCCCGATCAGCCGCTTGTTCTCGATCACCGGCAGCCGGCGGATCTGGTGCACCTCCATCTCCTGGAGCACCTCGTCCACGTCCGAGCCGGCGTCTATCCAGCGGGGCGTACCCTGGGCCATGTCGCCCGCCGTGACCTGCGCGGGGTCATGGCCGAGCGCGACGCAGCCGACGACGATGTCGCGGTCGGTGAGGATGCCGCAGAGACGTTCCCGGGAGTCCGCGATGGGCAGCGCGCCCACGTCCAGCTGACGCATCAGCTGCGCGGCCCGGTCGAGCGTTTCGTGCGCCGGGATCCACTGCGCCCCGGCGTGCATGATGTCCTTCGCGGTGGTCATGGCGTTCGGTCCTCCTGACGGCCGACGGCGGCCCGACGCCCACGTGACGGCCGGACCCGTACGCCACTTCATGGTCGGGGGCCGGCAGCGGGGGCGCGACCGGTGCGAACCGGGTGTAGGCCAAACGGGTGAACGTGCACGCCGTCGGGCGCCCGCCCGCGGGTTGTGGGGGCGCGGAGCCCACCACAACCCCCGCGGGGACCTCAGGTCCGGGGCTGCGCGCCCCGCTTCTTCAGCATGCTCACCATCAGCTCCACCTCGGACTGCTGCCCGGTCACCATGCCCTTCGCCAGCTCCTGCTCCGCGCCGGGCTCGCACAGGTCCACACAGCCCTGGGCCATCGCGACCCCGCCGTTGTGATGGGTGATCATCAGCTGGAGGTACTCGATCTCCGCGGCCTTGCCGCTGAGCTTCCCGAGCTGCTCCAGCTGCTCGGAGGTGGCCATGCCGGGCATCATCGCGTCGCCCGCGGGGGCTCCGTGGCCGGCGTGGTCGCCGCCCTCCTTCGCCATCCACTCCATGGGCTCGCGGTCCGTGGCGATCTGCGACAGGCCCCACATGTCCAGCCAGCCCTGCATCATGCCGCGCTGGTTGGCCTGGGTGTTGATGATGTCGTACGCCAGCCGGCGCACGTCCTCGTCCCGCGTGCGTTCGCGCACGATGAACGACATCTCCACCGCCTGCTGGTGGTGGACGGACATGTCGCGGGCGAATCCGGCGTCCGCGGAGTCGGTGGAGGGGGTCTTCGGCCCGCCGCCGTCGCCCGCGGAGGCCACCGTCGCCGCGCCGGCGAAGAGCAGCGCCAGGACGACCGCGGCGACCGCCACCCAGTGCGTACGGGTCAGGGAGTTCACTTGCCGGTCACTCCGCCCGCGCACGAGGCGCCCTTCTCGGGGGTCTGCTCACCGAGGACGTACTTGTCGAAGAACTTCTCCACCCGGTCGTCCTTCGCGGAGTCGACCGTGAGCTGCTTGCCCCACGCGGACAGCATGATGGCGCCCGCCTGGTCCTTGTAGGGGCTGATCATGGAGTACGGGGTCTTCTTGACCTTCTTCTCCAGGGTGGAGACGTCGTCCTTGGACGCCTTGTCCGTGTAGGTGACCCAGACCGCGCCGTGCTCCAGCGAGTGCACCGCGTTCTCGTTGGGGACGGCCTCCTTGTAGACCTTGGCGTCGCAGTCCATCCACGCCTGGTGGTGGTCGCCGCCGACCGGGGGCTTGTCCGGGTAGCTGACGGCGCCGTCGACGTGGGTGCGGCCGAGCTTCTTCGCGTCCCACTCCTTCACGCCGGTGATCGGGTCCTTGCTCGCGGCGACCTTCTTCGCGTCCTCTTCGTTCTCGTTGTTGATCACGTAGACGCCGAAGCCGACCAGACCGGCCACCACGATGCCGCTGATGCCGATGGTGAGGATGCGGTTCCGCCGCTCGCGCGCCGCCTCGATCTTGCGCATCGCCTCTATTCGGGCGCGGCGGTCGTGGGCGGCGGCGTTCTTCGAGGAGGGCCTGGAGGTCTTACGGGAAGCCATGGGAGTGCGTCCTTCGTCGTGGGGTGATCGCCTTGCCAAGAGGCTGCGACCTTCTGGGGGATGGGGCAAGGGTGCGGTGCGCCGGGTCGTAGGACGCGTCCTAGATCCGGAGCACCTGAAGGACGTGCAGGCCGGGGGCGCGCGGCAGGGCGTCCGAGTGCGGGCGCCCGCCGACGGCGGCGGGTGCCTGCGGCTCCGCGGGCAGTTCCCCGGCGAGGGGAGGGGCGTCCAGCGGCGGCGCGGTGAGGACTGCGGGCCCGATCGCCGGCCGCAGTCCGCAGGCGCCGCCGTCGTGCGGACAGGAGTACGTCGGCACGGCGCGGTCCGCGACGGGCGCGTGCTCGTCGGCCGGGACGCTCAGACAGAGGAAGAGCGCGCCGAGGAGCGTCGCCGCGGCACTCAGCAGTGCCACGGGACGCGTGGTGCGCGCGAGGCGGCCGAGCCGTTGACCCCCCATGTCCGCAGATCGTAGCGAGCGCATCCGCCCCGTACGTCATACGGGGCGGCAATCGGCTCGTCGCACTGCTCGACGCAGGGGCCTCGGACTCGTCTCACGGTGCCCGCTGACACACAATGGGGCTCAGTCGGGGGTTCGCAACGTGCCGGAAACCCGTGGATGCGATGCTCCGGGAAGCAGGTCTGGCTCGGCCGGCAAGGATTGGGTGGAAGTGGAAATGGACAAGCAGCAGGAATTCGTCCTCCGTACGCTGGAGGAGCGCGACATCCGCTTCGTGCGCCTGTGGTTCACCGACGTGCTCGGATTCCTGAAGTCCGTGGCCGTCGCCCCCGCCGAGCTAGAACAGGCGTTCGATGAGGGGATCGGCTTCGACGGCTCCGCCATCGAGGGCTTCGCCCGGGTGTACGAGTCCGACATGATCGCCAAGCCCGACCCCGGCACCTTCCAGATCCTGCCGTGGCGCGCGGAGGCCCCCGGCACGGCCCGGATGTTCTGCGACATCCTGATGCCCGACGGCTCGCCCTCCTTCGCCGACCCCCGCTACGTCCTCAAGCGCATCCTCGCCAAGACCTCGGACCTGGGCTTCACCTTCTACACCCACCCCGAGATCGAGTTCTTCCTGCTGAAGGAGAAGCCCACCGACGGCAGCCGCCCGGTCCCCGCGGACAACTCCGGCTACTTCGACCACACCCCGCAGAACGTCGGCATGGACTTCCGCCGCCAGGCCATCACCATGCTGGAGTCCATGGGCATCTCGGTGGAGTTCAGCCACCACGAGGGTGCTCCCGGCCAGCAGGAGATCGACCTGCGGTACGCGGACGCGCTGTCCACCGCGGACAACGTGATGACCTTCCGTCTGGTGATGAAGCAGGTCGCGCTGGAGCAGGGGGTGCAGGCCACGTTCATGCCGAAGCCGTTCAGCGAGTACCCCGGCTCCGGGATGCACACCCACCTCTCCCTCTTCGAGGGCGACCGCAACGCCTTCTACGAGTCCGGCGCCGAGTACCAACTCTCCAAGGTCGGCCGCTCCTTCATCGCCGGACTGCTGCGCCACGCCGCCGAGATCTCCGCCGTCACCAACCAGTGGGTCAACTCGTACAAGCGCATCTGGGGCGGCTCCGCCCGCAGCGCCGGCGCGGGCGGCGAGGCCCCCTCGTACATCTGCTGGGGCCACAACAACCGCTCCGCACTGATCCGGGTGCCCATGTACAAGCCGGGCAAGATGGGCTCCTCCCGCGTCGAGGTCCGCTCCATCGACTCGGGCGCCAACCCGTACCTGACGTACGCGGTGCTGCTCGCCGCCGGCCTGCGCGGCATCGAAGAGGGCTACGAACTGCCGCCCGGCGCCGACGACGACGTCTGGGCCCTCTCCGACGCCGAACGCCGCGCGATGGGCATCGAACCGCTGCCGCAGAACCTGGGCGAGGCGATCTCCCTGATGGAACGCAGCGAGCTGGTCGCCGAGACGCTGGGCGAGCACGTCTTCGACTTCTTCCTGCGCAACAAGAAGCAGGAGTGGGAGGAGTACCGCTCCGAGGTCACCGCGTTCGAACTGCGCAAGAACCTTCCTGTGCTGTAAGCCCAGGTCGAAGTGCTTCCATGCTGATGCGGCGGGCGGGACCGGTCGCTGGAGCTTTCCGTGTTCGCGATCACCATTTGGGCAGGCCGCCCCGTGAAAGCGAATGATTCCTTTAAGGTTCCGCCTTGCAGGCTGCGCGGGCTGCGCCGACCACGGCGACCGCATCCTTGTATGAGATCTTGAGCTTCTCCTTGGTCTCTCGCGTGACATCTAAGACGCCGCTGATGACACCGCCCACACCGCCGTTGTCATCGGCGGTGCAGATCGCGTTGCCCTGCCTGACGAGTTCCTCGTCGCTGACTTCGGAGGGCTTGTTCCTGGTGTTCTCAAGGAGGTCGAAGAAGATCTTTTGTCTGGCTCCGATCAGTTCATTGATGCTGGAGGCGCTGGTCGTTGCACGGCCCGATGGGCCGGACTCGCCATCGGTTGTGCCGCAGGCAGTCATGATGACCATTCCCATGATTGCGGCGCCAAAGGTGAAAACTCTCTTCGTCATCTTCCCTTGAACTCCCTGTGTCAGTGAATCACTGCTAGGGCGCAACCGGCACCGGCGGGCAGATGGTCAGCTCGTGGCTGATAGCTTGCAGGCCGGTCGAGAAAGGTGCATTCCTCCCCTTTGTGTTCACGGCAAGGGATCCAATGCCCAGGGAAATCATCGCTGTTCCCGCCCCCCATGTCGCCTCACTGCTCATGCCGCACCAAGGTTGCAGAAATACCGTACAAGTGAGAAGCGGGGGAGAGGGGTGGCCTTGATGTGGTGCCTGGAAATTTCATTCCCAGGTACAAGGTCGGGTGCATCTTTCGATGTATTCCACGGGGACGGTGTGTGGACGCGGACGGCGTGGCGCCGCCCCTGGCCGGAGTGCTGCCAGCCGACTTTCAGGGGGCGGGCCGGCCCGCGGGGCTTCCGCGGCACGGGCAACGCCGCCATCCGCGATCACGTGGAGCTGGGACTCGCGCTGCGGGTGGCGGGGCGCGAGGACGACGTCCTGAGCTGAGGGGGCACGTCAAGTTCCGTCAGTGGAGGGGCGTTTGGGGCCGGGATGGCGGTCCGGTGGCGACCCCGGATGGTCTAATGCGGGGTGCTGATCCGTACGAGCACGCGTGCGCGCCGTGAGCGCCCCGACCCCGAGGACGGTCCGATGAGCGCTGACGCGCACCAGGTCGACTCCGCCGAGCAGAGCCGCGAGGGGGCCGGGGGGATCGGCCGGATCGACACCAGCAGGGCCCATCCGGCCCGTGTCTACGATTTCTTCCTCGGCGGGAAGGACAACTTCCCCGCCGACCGGGAGGCGGCGAAGGCGGCGCTCGCCGCCGAGCCCCGCGGGTTCCTGAACGTGCGGCACAACCGGGACTTCCTGCGCCGCGCGGTCACGTACCTGACGGCACAGGCCGGCATCCGGCAGTTCCTCGACGTCGGCACCGGGCTGCCCACGCAGGAGAACGTGCACCAGATCGCACAGCGCATCGCCCCCGAGTCCCGGGTGGTGTACGTGGACAACGACCCCGTCGTCCTCGCGCACGCCCGCGCCCTGCTCGCCACCGGGCCGGAGGGCCGCACCGACTACATGGAGTACGACCTGCGCGACTGGGAGGCGATCCTCGCGGAGGCCGCGCGGACGATCGACTTCGACCGGCCGGTGGCGCTGGTGCTCGCCGCCGTACTGCACTTCGTGCCGGGCGAGGAGGCGCACGCCGTCACGGCGGGGCTCCTGGACGCCCTGCCGTCCGGCAGCGCGCTGGTGCTCAGCCATCTGACGGACGACCTGAACCCGGTGCAGGTCGGGAACGTCGCCAAGGCGTTCAAGGAGCGGGGCTTCTCGATGGTGCGGCGGCCCCGGGCCGAGATCGGGCGGTTCGTCGCCGACAACGGGCTGGAGCTGGCCGAGCCCGGCATCGTCCCCGTGCACCGCTGGCGCCCGACCGACCTGGTCGACCGGGCCAAGGTGCTGGAGGCGGACCAGGCGTACGTCGACGGTCTGGAGGACGTCGACCGGACCAAGTACCAGGGCATCGACGACGTGACGGACGCGGACATCAACCTCTACGCCCTCGTCGCCCACAAGCCCTGACGCCCACCGCTCCCCTCCGAGTCGTCCTGTCGACATGCGGATCCGGCCGGGTGCGGTGACCCTGGAACTGACGGGGGAGCAAAGCGGCGAAAGGGTGACCCCATGTCCGTCATGGACAAGCTCAAGCAGATGCTGAAGGGCCACGAGGCCCAGGCCGACAAGGCGGTCGACAAGGCGGGAGACGCCGCCGATGCCAAGACGCAGGGCAAGTACAGCGGCCAGGTCGACCAGGCGCAGGACAAGCTGAAGGGGCAGTACGGCACGGGCGACCAGCCGCCGCGGACCTGAGTACGGAGGGCGCCGCGCTGTCGGCACCGGACCGCGCGACGGCGCGTGCGGCGGCCCGGGCCGGGGGAGAGCCACACCTCACCGCCAACGACATCGGCCACCTCACCCTCCGCACCGCCACCCCCCTCGCCCTCGACCCCTACACCCAC
>NZ_JBEZNF010000025.1:0-129777 GCF_040653095.1 Streptomyces sp. NPDC048057 | reverse complement strand
TCGTCCGGGAAGCCGGAGACCGCGTCGCCCCCTTCCACCACCAGCTGCCACAACTCGTCCGGCGACGACACACCCCCCGGATACCGGCACGCCATGCCGACGATCGCGATCGGTTCACCCGTGTCGGCCGCCACGGCCGTCGACCGCGTCGGGGCCTGTGCCGCGTCGCCCGCCTCGTCGCGCAGGTGACGGGCGAGGGCGAGCGGGGTCGGGTAGTCGAAGACGAGGGTGGCGGGGAGTTTCAGGCCGGTCGCCTCGCGCAGCCGGTTGCGCAGTTCCACCGAGGTGAGCGAGTCGAATCCGGCGTCCCTGAACGCGATCTCCGCCGGCACGCCGCCCGGCCCGGTGTGCCCGAGCACGACCGCGGCCTCGGTGCGCACGAGGTCCAGGAGGAACGCCTCCTGTTCGGCCGCCGGGAGTCCGGCGAGGCGGGCGGAGAGCTGCCGGTGCTCGGCGCCGGTGGCCGCCGCCCGTGCCAGTTGTCGGCCCGCGCGGACGAGGCCGCGCAGCAGCGGGGGCACTGCCCCGCCGGACGCCGAGTCGGCGCGCAGGGCCCGCAGGTCCAGCTTGAGCGGTACGAGCAGTGACTGTCCGGACCCGGCGGCGGCGTCGAACAGTTCCATGCCCTCGGCCGCCGAGATCGGCCGCACGCCGCCACGGCTCGCCCGCGCCTGGTCGACGCCGGTGAGGTGCCCGGCCATGCCGAGGCTCTGCTCCCACAGGCCCCACGCCAGCGAGAGGCCGGGCAGGCCCGCCGCCCGGCGGCTGGCCATGAAACCGTCGAGGTACGCGTTGGCCGCCGCGTAGCTGCCCTGTCCCGCGCCTCCGGAGAGACCGGCGACGGACGAGAACACGATGAAAGCGTCGAGGTCCAGGTCCCGGGTCAGCTCGTCGAGGTGGCGCACCGCGTCCACCTTCGGCGCGAACACCCCCGCCAGCCGCTCCGGGGACAGCGCCCCGATCAACCCGTCGTCGAACACGCCGGCCGTGTGGACGACGCCCGTCAGCCGGTGCTCTTCCGGTACGCCCGCCAGCAGCGCCTTCACCTGGTCCCGGTCGGACACGTCGCACGCCACCACCGACACCGCAGCGCCCAACTCGCCGAGTTCGGCCACCAACTCCGGTACGCCCTCGGCGTCCGCGCCCCGCCGACTGGCCAGGACCAGACTGCGCACGCCGTGCCGGGTGACGAGGTGCCGGGCCACCAGGGCGCCCAGCGATCCGGCGCCCGAGACCAGCACGGTCCCCTCCGGCCCGAACACCGCGGGACCGTCCGTGACGTGGTCGGCGACGCGGCCGAGCCGGGGCAGGGAGAGGGTGGTTCCGCGCACCGCGACCTGTGGTTCACCGGTGGCGAGGACCGTTCCCAGCAGCGCGTCCACCGTGGTGTCCGCCGTGGGGTCGGTGTCCAGCAGGACGATGCGGTCCGGGTTCTCGGACTGCGCGGCCCGCACCAGACCCCACACCGCGGCCGACGCCGGATCCGTGACCATGTCCGCGCCCCCGGCGGCGACCGCGCCCCGGGTCACGACCACGAGGCGCGACTCCTCAAGGGCCTCTTCGACCAGCCACGCCTGGAGCACGGCGAGGACCTGGGACGTCAGGTTCAGCACCGCGTCGTCCTCGTCGCCGCCGACGACTTCCAGGACGCCCACCGCTGGCGCGTCACCGGCCAGGAGCGTCACGTCGGCGGCCGTGTACACCGGTGCCCACGGCGGGGGCGACACCGATCCCTGCGGCGGGGCCAGCTCGACCCACTCCACCTGGAACAGCGCGTCGGCCGTGCCCTTCGCCCTCTCCAACTGGTCCGCGGACACCGGCCGGGACACCAGCGAGTCCAACGTCACGACCAGGCCGCCGGTCTCGTCGGCGGCCTGCACGGACAGCGCGTCCGCACCAGCCGGCGCCACCCGCACCCGCAGCGCGGAAGCCCCGGCAGCGTGCAGGACCAGACCGTTCCACGCGAAGGCCAGCACCGGCTCCCCGGACTCCTCCGCTGCCGCACCGATGGTGCCGGCCTGGAGCGCCGCGTCGAGGAGGGCGGGGTGGATGCCGTACCCAACCGCTTCCTTGCGCTGCTCCTCGGGCAGCGCCACCTCGGCGAACACCTCCTCGCCACGTCGCCACACCGCCCGTACACCCTGGAACGCCGGCCCGTAGCCGTACCCGCGCTCGACCAGCGACGCGTAGAAGTCCCCCACCTCCACCAGCTGCGCGCCGGGCGGCGGCCAGGCGGTGAAGTCCACACCGTCGTCGTCAGGCCGGGCCGTTGTCGAGAGGAGCCCGGTGGCGTGCCGCGTCCACGTATCGCTGTCGGCGTCGTCCTCGCGCTGGGAGTACACCTCCACCGGGCGCGCACCGCTCTCCCCGGGCTCCCCCAAGGTCACCTGCACCCGCACACCGGACCGCTCGGGCACCACCAGCGGCGCCTCGACCACCAGTTCTTCGAGGACCTCGCATCCGGCCTCGTCCCCGGCCCGCACCGCCAGCTCCACCAGCCCCGTACCGGGCAGGATCACCACGTCGCCGACCCTGTGGTCGGCCAGCCAGGCGTGCGTCCGCAGGGACAGCCGCGAGGTGAAGACGAGCCCGTCGGAGTGCGGCAGCCGCACCACCGCGCCCAGCAGCGGATGATCCGCCGCCGTCTGCCCCAGCGACGCCGCGTCCGTGGCCGACTCGCCCTGCGGGAGCCAGTAGTGCCGGTGGTCGAAGGCGTACGTCGGCAGCTCTGCGTACGCGGCCCCGACGTGGGCCCCGGCGGGCAGCACGGCCGCCCAGTCGACGCCCACGCCCCGGACGAACAACTCGGCCATCGACGCCAGCAGCCGCCGCAGACCGCCCTCCTCACGGCGCAGCGACCCCGTCACCACCGCATCGGCGTCGCCCGCGTCCACGGCTTCCGTGACGGGCTGGACGAGTACGGGGTGGGCGCTGACCTCCACGAACACGCCGTACCCCGAGCCCAGCAGGTCGGATACCGCGGGCCCGAACCGCACCTGACCGCGCAGGTTGCGATACCAGTACGCGCCGTCCAGCACCCCGGCGTCCTCCACCCAACTGCCGGTGACGGTGGAGAAGAACGGGATCGTGGGCGCCTGTGCGCTCACCTCTGCCAAGGTGTGAGCCAAGGTGCCCTGGATGTCCTCGACGTGACGGGTGTGGGATGCGTAGTCCACCGCCACCCGCCGCGTACGGACGCCCTCGCCGGAAAGAGCCTCCACCGCCTCGTCCAATGCCTCAGCGTCGCCCGCGATCACCACGGAGGACGGCCCGTTGACGGCGGCGACCTCGACCCGGTCCGCCCAGGGCTCCAGACGAGTGGCCGCCTCCTCCTCGCTCAGGGCGACGGACGCCATGCCCCCGCGCCCGGCCAACTCCGTGGCGATGGCCTGACTGCGCAACGCCACCACCCGCGCCGCATCCTCCAGGGACAACGCACCGGACACGCACGCCGCCGCGATCTCCCCCTGCGAGTGACCGAGCACCGCATCCGGCCGAACACCCACGGACGACCACACCGCAGCCAACCCGACCATCACCGCGAAGCTCGCGGGCTGCACCACGTCCACCCGCTCCGACAACCCGGGATCGGAGTCACCCCGTAAGACGTCGACCAGCGACCAGTCCACCCACCGTTGCAGCGCTCTTGCGCACTCGGCGATCCGCTCCGCGAACACCGGTGAGGAGTCGAGGAGTTCACGTCCCATCCCGACCCACTGCGAACCCTGTCCCGGGAACACCCACACCACCTTGCCCGGAGCGCCCGAAACAGCGCTGCCGGACACGGAGTTCGGGCCGCTCTCGCCCCGGGCGAGTGCCCGCAGCCCGGCCAGGGCCTCGTCCGTCGAGCCCGCGACCACCACCGCACGCTCGCCGAACACCCCCCGGCTCAACAGAAGGGCTCCGGCAGTCGGGGTCAGCGACGCCCGGTTGCCCGTGTCGGACTCCAGGTGTGCGGCGAGGCGCTTCGCCTGGCCCGCGAGTGCGTCGCGGCTCCGCGCCGACACCACCAGGGGAACCACGCCCACGGGGGCGGGCTCCGGTGACACCGGCTCCTCGGGCGCTTCCTCCAGGATCAGATGGGCGTTCGTGCCGCTCATGCCGAACGCGGACACCCCGGCCCGGCGCGGACGGCCGTTGCGGGGCCACTCCCGCGCCTCGGTCAGCAGTTCCACGGCGCCGTCGGCCCAGTCGACCTGCGGGGTGGGGGCGTCCACGTGGAGGGTGGCCGGGAGCACGCCGTGCCGCAGCGCCTGCACCATCTTGATCACACCGGCCACCCCGGCGGCAGCCTGGGCGTGCCCGATGTTCGACTTCAACGAACCGAGCCACAAGGGCTGTTCGGGGTTCCGCTCCTGACCGTACGTGGCGAGGAGCGCCTGTGCCTCGATCGGGTCGCCCAGCGTCGTCCCGGTGCCGTGGCCCTCCACGGCGTCCACGTCCGACGGCGTGAGGCCCGCGTTGGCGAGGGCTCCGCGGATCACGCGTTGCTGCGAGGGGCCGTTCGGGGCGGTCAGTCCGTTCGAGGCGCCGTCCTGGTTGACCGCGCTGCCCCGCAGGACGGCGAGGATGCGGTGGCCGCGTTCCCGCGCCACCGACAGGCGTTCCAGCACGACCACGCCCACGCCTTCGGCCCAGCCGGTGCCGTCGGCCGACGACGAGAACGCCTTGCACCGCCCGTCGGCGGCCAGGCCGCGCTGCCGGGAGAACTCCACGAAGGCCCCGGGCGTCGCCATCACGGTCGCACCGCCCGCCAGCGCCATCGAGCACTCGCCCTGCCGCAGCGCCTGCGCCGCCAGATGCATCGCCACGAGCGACGACGAACAGGCCGTGTCCACCGTGACCGCCGGACCCTCGAAACCGAGCACGTACGACACCCGGCCCGACGCCACGCTCGTCGACCCCCCGGTGCCCGCGAAGCCCTCCACCTCCGGCGTCACACCGCCGGCCCCCGGGGCGACGTACCCCTGGGTGAACACCCCGGAGAACACCCCGACGTCGGCGCCCTTCAACGAGCCCGGGGCGATCCCGGCCGCTTCCAGCGCCTCCCACGAGGTCTCCAGGAGCAGCCGCTGCTGCGGGTCCATCGCCAGCGCCTCACGCGGCGAGATCCCGAAGAACCCCGCATCGAAGAGCGGCGCTTCGTGCAGGAAACCGCCCCGGCGGGTGGTGGAGGTGCCCGCGCTGTCGGGGTCGGCGTCGAACAGGCCCTCTAGGTCCCAGCCCCGGTCCTCGGGGAAGCCCGACACCGCGTCCCCGCCCTCGGACACCAGGCCCCACAAGTCCTCCGGGCCCGCCACGCCGCCCGGCAACCGGCACGCCATGCCGACGATCGCCACCGGCTCGCGGGAAGCGTCACGGAACTGCCGGTTCTGCTTCTTCAGCGAGCCGACTTCCTCCAGCGACTTCCGCAGCGCCTGGACGACTGTTTCATACGACGCGCTCACGTGAATTCCCCAATCAGCCAGCGGTTTCGAAAGGTCTCAGTCGCCGAACGCCAGGTGCACGAGGTCGTCGACGTCCAACTCGGCGATCGGCCGCCCGACGTCGCTCGCGTCGTCCTCATCGGCCCCGTCGGCCGTGCCGGTGTCCGGTCCGCCGTCGCCGAGGGCGGCCAGCTCGACCAGGGCGTCCAGGAGTCCGGCCGCCCGGAAGCGGGCCAGCGGGAGGGAGGCGAGTGCGTGGCGCAGCCGCGCCTCGTCCGGCTCCGGTCCGCCCGTGTCGTCGTCCGGGAGCAGTGCCTGGTGCAGATGACGGGCCAGGACCAGCGGGTTCGGATAGTCGAAGACCAGCGTGGCGGGCAGCTTCAGGCCGGTCGCCTCACGCAGCCGGTTACGCAGCTCCACCGCCGTGAGCGAGTCGAACCCGGCTTCGTTGAACGCCAGGTCGGCGCGTACGTCCGACGGTTCGGCGTGCCCGAGCACGACCGCGGCCCGGCCCTGGACCAGGTCGAGGAGCAGGGCTTCCCGTTCCGCCGCCGACAGCCCGGCGAGCCGGTCGGTCAGCCGGCGCCGCGTGTCGCCGCCACCCGCCGCCTGCGCGAGGTGCCGCCCGGCGCGGACCAGGCCGCGCAGCATGTGCGGCACCGCGACACCGGCCGCCGCGTCGGCGCGTACGCCCCGCAGGTCGAGCCTGGCGGGGACCAGCAGGGACTGACCGGATCCCATGGCCGCGTCGAACAGCTCCATGCCGTCCGTCAGCGTCATCGCCTGGAGGCCGCCTCGGCGGTTCATCCGGCTCCGGGTGAGGTCGTCGGTGTGGGCGGCCATGCCGCTGGTCTGGTCCCACAGGCCCCAGGCCAGGGACAGGCCGTGCAGGCCGGCGGCCCGCCGGTTGGCCATCAGGCCGTCGAGGAAGGCGTTCGCGGCGGCGTAGCTGCCGCTGCCCGCGCCCATGAAGACGCCCGAGACGGATGAGTAGACGACGAACGCGCCTAGGTCGAGGCCGAGTTCACGGGTCGACTCGTCGAGGTGGCGCACCGCGTCCACCTTCGGCGCGAACACCCGCTCCAGCCGCTCCGGCGTCAGCGTACCGATGACACCGGCGTCCAGCGCGCCCGCCGTGTGCACGATGCCGGTCAGCCGGTGCTCTTCCGGTACGCCCGCCAGCAGGGCCTTCACCTGGTCCCGGTCGGACACGTCGCACGCCACCACCGACACCGCAGCGCCCAGCTCGCCGAGTTCGGCCACCAGCTCGGCCGCGCCCTCGGCGTCCGCGCCCCGGCGGCTCGCGAGCAGCAGATGCCTTACGCCGTACCGGGTGACGAGGTGCCGGGCAGCCAGGCTTCCGAGCGAGCCGGTGCCTCCGGTGATGAGGACGGTGCCGTCGGCGGTGAAGACGGCCTGCCCGTCTGCCGCTTGAGCGGGTTCCCGGACGAGCCGGGGGGCGGAGAAGTCGGCTCCGCGCAGCGCGAGCTGCGGCTCGCCGGTGGCGAGGACGGCGGCCAGCACCGCGTCCAGTACGGAGCCCGCTTCGTCGCCGGAGCCCGGGTCGAGGTCCAGCAGGACGATCCGGTCCGGGTTCTCGGCCTGCGCGGCCCGTACGAGACCCCAGACGGCGGCGCCCGCCGGATCCGTCACCGCGCCGTCGCCCGCGGGCATCGCGCCCCGGGTCACGACCACGAGTCGGGCGTCGTCGAGACCGGCACCGGCCAGCCACGCCTGCACCACGGCCAACACCCTGACGGACAGGGCCAGTGCGGCTCCCTCGCCGTCGCCACCGAAGGCTTCGAGGACCGCCGCTGTCGGCACGGCCGCGCCCGACGCGACTTCCTCCGTCAGCGTCGCCACGTCGTCGACGGCGACCACCGGCGTCCAGGACAGCGACGTGCCCGAGCCCTGCGCCGGGGGCAGCGCGGTCCACTCCACGCCGAACAGCGAGGTGGCGACCACCGTGTCCGCCGTCGTCAACCGGTCGGCGTCCACCTCCCGCCACGTCAGCGAGTCCGCGGTGACCACCAGGCCACCGGTTTCGTCCGCCGCCTCCAGCGCCACCGCGTCGGGCCCGCTGGACGCGAGCCGCACCCGAAGCGCCGAGGCACCTGCGGCGTGCAGCAGGAGACCGTGCCAGTCGAGCGGTTGGCGCGGCGCCCCGACGTCGCCGCCGTCGGGGCCCGGGGCGGCCGTCGCGTCGAGCGAAACGGCGTGCAGGGCGGCGTCGAGGAGCGCGGGGTGGATGCCGAAGCCACCCGCTTCCTTGCGCTGCTCCTCGGGCAGGGTGACCTCGGCGAACACCTCGTCGCCACGGCGCCACACCGCCCGTACGCCCTGGAACGCCGGACCGTACGCATAACCCCGCTCGGCCAGGTCGACGTACATCTCCCCGGTCTCGAGCGGCTCGGCGCCGGGCGGCGGCCAGGTCGTGAAGTCGAAGCGGGGTCCGCCCGCATCGGCCCGGTCGGCTGCCGACAGGACTCCGGTGGCGTGCCGGGTCCAGGTGTCACTGTCGCCGTCGTCCTCGCGCTGGGAGTACACCTCGACCGTGCGCGCGCCGTCCTCCCCCGGTCCGCCCACGGCGACCTGTACCCGTACGCCGCCGCGCTCGGGCACCGCCAGCGGGGCCTCGGTGACGAGTTCCGCCAGCGCCCCGCTCCCGGCCTCGTCACCGGCCCGCACCGCCAGCTCCACCAGCGCCGCACTCGGCAGGAGCACCACATCGCCCACCCTGTGGTCGGCCAGCCACGGATGCGTCCGCAGGGACAGCCGCGAGGTGAAGGCCAGGCCGTCGGACTGCGGAAGACGCACCACCGCGCCCAGCAGGGGATGCTCCGCCGCCGTCTGCCCCAGGGACGCCGCGTCGGTCGCCCGCGCCGCCGGGGTGAGCCAGTAGTGCTGGTGGTCGAAGGCGTACGTCGGCAGGTCCACGCGTGGGGACCGCGCGGGCAGCACACTGCTCCAGTCGACGGCCACGCCGCGTACGAACAACTCGGCCATGGAGGCCAGCAGCCGCCGCAGACCGCCGTCCTCGCGGCGCAGCGACCCCGTCGCCACGGCGTCGGCCTCGACCGCGTCCACGGCTTCCGTGACGGGCTGGACGAGTACGGGGTGGGCGCTGACCTCCACGAACACCCCGTAGCCGTGGCGGAGGAGGTCGGCCACGGCGGGGCCGAACCGCACCTGACCGCGCAGGTTGCGGTACCAGTACGCACCGTCCAGCACCCCGGCCTCCGACACCCAGTCGCCGGTGACGGTGGAGAAGAACGGGATCGTCGGGGTACGCGCACTGACCTCCGCCAGGGCTTCGGCCAGGGTCTCCCGGATGTCTTCGACGTGACGGGTGTGGGATGCGTAGTCCACCGCCACCCGCCGCGTACGAACACCATCCCTGGACAGGGCCTCCAACGCCTCATCCAACGCTTCGGCGTCCCCGGCGATCACCACCGACGACGGCCCGTTGACGGCCGCGACCTCGACCCGGTCCGCCCAGGGCTCCAGACGAGTGGCCGCCTCCTCCTCGCTCAGGGCGACGGACGCCATGCCCCCACGCCCGGCCAACTCCGAACGGATCGCCTGACTGCGCAACGCCACCACCCGCGCCGCATCCTCCAGCGACAACGCACCCGCCACACACGCCGCAGCAATCTCACCCTGCGAATGCCCCAGCACCGCATCCGGCCGAACACCCACCGACGCCCACACCGCAGCCAACCCCACCATCACCGCAAAACTCGCCGGCTGCACCACATCCACCCGCTCCAACAACCCCAGCTCCACCTCACCCCGCAAAACATCAACCAACGACCAATCCACCCACCGGCCCAGCGCCACCGCGCACTCCCCCACCCGCTCCGCAAACACCGACGAAGAATCCAGCAGCTCACGCCCCATCCCCACCCACTGCGACCCCTGCCCCGGGAACACCCACACCACCTTGCCCGGTGCACCGGAAGCCGCGGCCCTGCCGGTCACGACACCAGCCGCGTCCTCACCCCGGACCAGCGCATCGAGCCCGGCAAGGGCCTCGTCGTCCGAACCCGCCACGACCACCGCGCGCTCGTCAAGGACGGCACGGCTCGACACCAGCGCTCCGGCCACGCCCGCCAGCGGCACGCCCGACTCCACATGCGACGCGAGACGCCCGGCCTGCCCCGCCAGCGAACCCGCACTCCGCGCCGACACCACCAACGGCACCACGCCCACAGGAGCAGGCTCCTCCGAGACCGACTCCTCCGGCGCCTCCTCCAAGATCAGATGCGCATTCGTGCCACTGATACCGAAGGACGACACGCCCGCCCGACGCGGACGGCCGTTCCGCTGCCAGTCCCTGGCCTCGGTCAGCAGCTCAATGGCGCCCGCCGACCAGTCCACCTGCGTGGTGGGCTCCTGCGCGTGCAGCGTGGGCGGCAGGACGCCGTACCGCAGCGCCTGCACCATCTTGATCACGCTGGACACACCGGCCGCTGCCTGCGCATGGCCGATGTTCGACTTCAACGAGCCCAGCCACAAAGGCTGTTCGGGGTTCCGATTCCTTCCGTAGGTGGCGAGGAGCGCCTGGGTCTCGATCGGGTCGCCCAGGGGCGTGCCGGTCCCGTGGCCCTCGACCACGTCCACGTCGGAGGGCGCCAGGCCGGCATGGGCCAGGGCCTTGCGGATGACACGCTGCTGCGAGGGGCCGTTCGGGGCGGTCAGCCCGTTGGACGCACCGTCCTGGTTGACCGCGCTGCCCCGGACGACCGCGAGGACCTGGTGCCCGCGCTCCCGTGCGACGGAGAGACGTTCCAGGACCACCAGGCCCACGCCCTCGGACAGCACCGTGCCGTCGGCGCCGTCCGCGTACGCCTTGCAGCGGCCGTCGGCGGCCAGGCCGCGCTGCCGCGACATGCCGAGGACGCCGATCGGGGACCCCATGACGGCGACGCCCCCGGCCAGCGCCATCGAGCACTCGCCCTGCCGCAGCGCCTGCGCCGCCAGGTGCATCGCGACCAGCGACGACGAGCACGCGGTGTCCACCGTCACCGCCGGGCCCTCGAAGCCGAAGGCGTACGCCACCCGGCCGGAGGCGACGCTGCCCGCCGTGGCGGTGGTGACGAAGCCTTCGAGTTCGGCGGGCATGTCGCTGAGGGAGTCCAGGTAGTCGTGGATGGAGACGCCGGAGAAGACTCCGATGTCCCCGCCGCGTGCCGTCGTCGGGTCGATGCCGGCCCGCTCCAGGGCCTCCCAGGAGGCTTCGAGGAGCAGTCGCTGCTGCGGGTCCATCGCCAGGGCCTCGCGCGGGGAGATGCCGAAGAACCCGGGGTCGAAGAGGCCGGCGCCCTGGAGGAAGCCGCCCTGACGGGCGTACGACGTCCCGGCGTTGTCAGGGTCCGCGTCGAACAGGCCCTCCAGGTCCCAGCCCCGGTCCTCCGGGAACCCCGACATGCCCTCGCGCCCCTCACGCACCAGCCGCCACAAGCCCTCGGGGTCACTCACCCCACCGGGCAGCCGGCACGCCATCCCGACGATCGCAATCGGCTCGTCGGGGTCGGCGACGACGGACACGGCCGCGGCGGCGGCGCCGTCCGCCGTCTCGCCGAGTTCCTCCCGCAGATGGCGGGCGAGCGCCACCGGTGTCGGGTAGTCGAAGATCAACGTGGCGGGCAGTTTCACACCGGTCGCCGCGCTGAGCCGGTTCCGCAGCTCGACCGCGGTCAGCGAGTCGAACCCGATGTCGTTGAAGCCCCTGGTGCCCTGTGCCAGTTCGGGTCCGCTGAAGCCGAGCACGCCGCCCGCCTCGCCTTGGACGACGGACAGCAGGATGCTCTCCTGCTCGGTCTCGGACAGCCCTGCGAGGCGGCGGGCCAGACCGCCGCTGTCCCCGGCCGCCGACCGCGCCGTGCGTCGACCTGCGCGGACGAGGCCGCGCAGCAGGTGCGGCACGCCGCCGCCCGCCGCCGCCTGGGTCCGCAGCGTGCGCAGGTCCAGCTTGATGGGTACGAGGAGTGCCCGGTCCAGGTGCAGGCCCGCGTCGAAGATGCCGAGGCCCTCGGCCGGGGTCAGCGCCAGCACGCCGCCGCGGCTCATCCGCGCCTGGTCGACGCTGCTGAGGTGCGCGGTCAGGCCCGCGGCCTGCTGCCACAGGCCCCAGGCCAGCGAGAGCCCGGGCAGGCCCGCCGCCCGCCGCCGGGCCATCAGCCCGTCGAGGTAGGCGTTGGCCGCCGCGTAGTTCCCCTGGCCCGCCGAGCCCATGAGTGCGGCGGCGGACGAGAACACCACGAAGGCGTCGAGGTTCAGGTCCCGCGTCAGCTCGTCGAGGTGGCGCACCGCGTCCACCTTCGGCGCGAACACCCCCGCCAGCCGCTCCGGGGACAGCGCCCCGATGACCCCGTCGTCGAGGACACCGGCCAGGTGGACGACCCCGCCCAGGCGGTGTTCCTCCGGTACGGCCGCCAGCAGGGCCTTCACCTGGTCGCGGTCGGACACGTCGCACGCCACGACGGACACGGTCGTGCCCTGTTCGCCGAGTTCGGCCACCAACTCCGCTACGCCCTCGGCGTCCGCACCCCGCCGACTGGCCAGGACCAGATGCCGCACCCCGTGCCGAGCCACCAGATGACGGGCCACCAGACCACCCAGGGAGCCGGTACCACCCGTGATGAGAACACTCTTGCCAGCGGTGAACACGTCGGGTGCGTCCGGGGCTTGTCCGGTGACGCGGACGAGCCTGGGGGCGCTGAGGGTGGTTCCGCGGGCTGCTACCTGCGGCTCGTCGCTGGCGATGGCCGCGCCGATGACGGGGTCCAGGGGGCCTGTGGCCGTGGGGTCGGCGTCCAGCAGGAGGATCCGGTCCGGGTTCTCCGCCTGCGCGGCGCGCACCAGGCCCCAGACCGCCGCTCCGGCCGGGTCGCTCACCTCGCCCGTGCCGGCGGGCACCGCGCCCCGGGTCACGACCACCAGGCGCGATGCCGCGGGGCCCGCGCCAGCCAGCCACGCCTGCACCGCTCCCAGTACGCGGGAGGTCAGGGCGAGTGCCGCGTCGTCGGCGTCGGTGCCGAAGGCTTCCAGGACGGCCACCGGCGGGGCGGTCGCGCTGCCGGTGAGGGCCGCCACGTCGTCGGCCGTGGTCACCGGCGCCCAGGTCGGCGTCTCACCCCGCGCCGGGGGCAGTTCGGTCCACTCCACCCCGAACAGCGCGTCGCGGCTGCCGTCCGCCGCCGCGTCCAACTGGTCGGTGGAGACGGGCAGGGACACCAGCGAGTCCATCGTGAGGACGCTGCCGCCGGTGTCGTCGGCGGCGTGGAAGGACAGCGCGTCCGGGCCGCAGGGTGCGACCCGCACGCGCAGCGCGGAGGCGCCCGCGGCGTGCAGCAGCAGGCCGTTCCACGCGAACGGCAGCACCTTGCGGTCGTCGTCGGGGCGGGCGAAGGCGTTCGTGTGCAGGGCGGCGTCCAGGAGTGCCGGGTGGATGCCGAACCGGCCCGCTTCCTCCCGCTGTTCCTCGGGCAGGGCCGCCTCGGCGAAGACCTCGTCGCCGCGCCGCCACACCGCGCGCAGGCCCTGGAAGGCGGGCCCGTACGCGTAGCCGCGCTCGACCAGGTCGGCGTAGAAGTCCGCCACCGGGACGGGCTCGGCGCCGGGGGGCGGCCAGGCAGCGAAGTCGAACTCCCGCCGGGCGCCGGGCGCCGTCGGCGAGGCCGCCAGGAGCCCGGTGGCGTGGCGCGTCCACGCGTCGGCGCCGGCGTCTCCGTCGGAGTCCTCGCGCTGGGAGTACACGTCCACGGTCCGTGCGCCCGTCGCGCCCGGCCCGCTCACGGCGACCTGGAGGCGCACCCCGCCGCTGGCGGGCAGCACCAGCGGCGCCTCGATGACGAGTTCCTCCAGGAGGCCGTGGCCGAACTCGTCGCCGGCGCGCACCGCGAGGTCCACGTACACCGTTCCGGGGACGAGGACCACGCCGCCGATGGCGTGGTCGGCGAGCCACGGGTGCGTGCGCAGCGACAGGCGCGAGGTGAAGACCAGGCCGTCGGACTGCGGCAGCGGCACGACCGCGCCCAACAACGGGTGGTCGGCACCGACGAGGCCGAGGGACGCGGAGTCCTTGGCGGACGCGGCCATCTGGAGCCAGTAGTGCTGGTGGTCGAAGGCGTACGTCGGCAGGTCCGCGCGCCGGGACGCGGCGCCGGCGGGCAGCGTACGGGACCAGTCCAGCGCGGCTCCGCGGACGAACAGCTCGGCCATCGAGGCGAACAGGCGCCGCGGGCCGCCGTCCTCACGGCGCAAGGTGCCGGTCACCGCCGCTTCGGCATCGGTGGTGTCGACGGTCTCGGTGATGGCCTGGACGAGTACGGGGTGGGCGCTGACCTCCACGAACACCCCGTGTCCCGAGCCCAGCAGTTCGGCGACGGCCGGGCCGAACCGCACGCGCTCGCGCAGGTTGCGGTACCAGTACGCGCCGTCCAGGACCCCGGCCTCCGTCACCCGGCCGCCGGTGACGGTCGAGTGGAACGGCACCGTGGGCGCCTGTGCGTCGATGCCGGCCAGCACCTGGGCCAGGGTGTCGCGGGCGTCCTCCACGTGCCGGGTGTGCGAGGCGTAGTCCACCGCGATCCGCCGGATGCGGACGCCCTGGTCGTCCAGTGCTTCGAGGGCTTCGTCCAGGGCTTCGGCGTCGCCCGCGACGACCACGGACGACGGCCCGTTGACGGCGGCGACCTCGACCCGGTCCGCCCAGGGCGCAAGCCGCCCGGCCGCTTCCTCCTCGCTCAGGGCGACGGACGCCATGCCGCCGCGTCCGGCCAGCTCCGCGGCGATGGCCTGACTGCGCAACGCCACCACCCGCGCCGCGTCGTCCAGCGACAGCGCACCCGCCACGCACGCCGCCGCGATCTCGCCCTGGGAGTGGCCGAGGACGACGTCCGGCTCCACGCCCACGGACGCCCACACGGCGGCCAGTCCCACCATCACGGCGAAGCTGGCGGGCTGCACCACGTCGACCCGGTCGAGGAAGCCGGGCTCCACCTCACCGCGGAGGACGTCAACGAGTGACCAGTCCACCCACCGTTCCAGGGCAGCGGCGCACTCCGCGATCCGCTCGGTGAACACCGGTGAGGCGTCGAGGAGTTCGCGCCCCATCCCGGTCCACTGCGAACCCTGCCCCGGGAACACCCACACCACCTTGCCCGGCGTACCCGTACCGGTCACCAGACCGACCGCGTGCTCACCGCGCGCCAACCCCCGCAACCCGGTCACTGCCTCCTCGGCCGAACCCGCCACCACCACCGCACGCTCACCCAGGACAGCCCGACCCGACACCAACGTCCCGGCCACCGCCGCGAGCGACGCGCCGTCGGCGCCAGACTCCATGTACGCGGCGAGGCGTTCGGCCTGGGCCGCCAGCGAAGCCGCGGTGCCCGCGGAGACCACCAGCGGCACGACGGCCGACGGCTCCGGTGCGGGCCGCGCCTCCTCGACGGGCGCTTCCTCGACGATCAGATGGGCGTTGGTGCCGCTGGCGCCGAAGGCGGAGATCCCGGCCCGGCGCGGGCGGCCGTTGCGCTCCCAGCCCCTTGCCTCGGTCAGCAGCTCCACCGCGCCCGCCGACCAGTCCACCTGCGGCGTGGGGGCGTCCACGTGGAGGGTCGCCGGGAGCACGCCGTGGCGCAGCGCCTGCACCATCTTGATCACACCGGCCACGCCGGACGCCGCCTGCGTGTGGCCGATGACCGACTTCACCGAGCCGAGCAGCAGCGGTCGCTCCGGGTCCCGGCCCTGTCCGTACGTGGCCATCAGCGCCTGCGCCTCGATCGGGTCGCCGAGGACCGTGCCGGTGCCGTGGCCCTCCACCGCGTCCACGTCGGCCGGCGCGAGGCCCGCGCCGGCCAGCGCCTTGCGGATCACGCGCTGCTGCGCGGGCCCGTTGGGCGCGGTGAGGCCGTTCGACGCGCCGTCCTGGTTGACCGCGCTGCCCCGGATGACGGCGAGCACCTGGTGCCCGCGCTCGCGGGCCGTCGACAGGCGCTCCAGGAGGACCACGCCCACGCCTTCGGCCCAGCCGGAGCCGTCGGCGCCGGCGGCGTACGACTTGCAGCGGCCGTCGAAGGCGAGCGCGCGCTGCCGTGCGAAGCCGACGAAGCCGCCCGGCGTCGCCATCACCGTCGAGCCGCCCGCGAGCGCCATCGTGCACTCGCCGCGGCGCAGGGCCTGCGCGGCGAGGTGGATCGCCACGAGGGACGAGGAGCACATGGTGTCGACGGTCACCGCGGGGCCTTCGAGCCCCAGGGCGTACGCGACGCGCCCGGAGGCGACGCCGCCCGCGGTGCCCAGGGCCCGCTCCAGGCTGAGGAAGTCCTCGAAGCCGCTGAGGTCCGGGGCGTAGTCCTGGTGCACGATCCCCGCGAACACGCCGACGTCGCCGCCGCGCATCGCGTGGGGGTCGATCCCCGCACGTTCGAAGGTCTCCCAGGACACTTCGAGGAGCTGCCGCTGCTGCGGGTCCATCGCCAGGGCCTCGCGCGGCGAGATGCCGAAGAACCCGGCGTCGAACCGTGCCGCGTCGTGGAGGAAGGCGCCCTCCCGCACGTACGTCGTCCCGGGGTTGTCGGGGTCCGGGTGGTACAGGCCCTCGACGTCCCAGCCCCGGTCGTCGGGGAAGGCCCCGTAGACGTCGGCGCCTTCGGACACCACGCGCCAGAAGTCCTCGGGGCTGCGGATGCCGCCGGCGTAGCGGCAGGCCATGGAGACGATCGCGACGGGCTCCGCGGCGGCTGCGACGAGTGTGCTGTTCTCCTGCTGGAGCCGGGCGTTCTCCTTCAGCGAGGCACGCAGTGCCTCAATGACCTGCTCGTCTGGCGCCGACATAGCCATCCTTCCGGGACTCGTTCACAGGTGGTCAGCTCGTCTTGCCCAGGGCGCGTTGCACCAGGCCGGCGACGTCCATCGCGTCGATCAGTTCGGTGTCCGCGGGGGTCGCCGGGCCTGCGCCGGCCCGGCCGCCCGTGCCGGTGCCCGCGTCCGTGCCCGCGTCAACGGCGTTCTGGTTCTCGGCCTCGGCGAGGCCGAGGAGGGCGTCCAGCACCCCGGCCTCCTTGAACCGGGCGAGCGGCACGGACGCCAGGACCCGCCTGAGGTCGTCCTCCCGCCCGGCGAGGCCGTCGTCGGGCTCCCGGAGGAGTTCGGTGCGCAGGAGGCCGACCAGCGCCTCCGGCGTGGGGTAGTCGAAGATCAGCGTTGCGGGCAGGCGCAGTCCGGTGGCCCCGTGCAGGCTGTTGCGCAGGTTCACCGCCGCCAACGAGTCGAAGCCGACCTCCTGGAACGCCTGGCGCGGGCCGATGCCGTCCGCGCCGCCGTGGCCGAGGACCGTCGATGCGTGGCCGCGGACCAGGCGCAGCAGGAGGCGGTTCTGTTCGGCGTCGGAGACCGCCCGCAGGGAGTCCGCGAGGGACGCCGCGGTGTCGCCGTCCGCGCCGTCGTCGCGCGCGGCCCGCAGCACCGCCGCGGCCTCCGGCAGGTCGGCGAAGAGGGGGCTGGCGCGCACCGACGTGAAGGCGGGGACGAAGGCGCCCCAGTCCATGTCGGCCACCGTCACGAACTTCTCGTTGCCTTGTACCGCCTGGACCATCGCGGTCACGGCCAACTGCGGGTCCATGGGCAGGACGCCCCGGCGGCGCAGCTGGGCGAGGGCTGCTTCGTCCATGCCCACGCCGATCCGGTCGAGGGCTCCCCAGGCGACGGACGTCGCCCGCAGTCCCCGGGCGCGGCGCCGTTCGACCAGGGCGTCGAGGACGGCGTTGGCCGCTCCGGAGGGCCCCTGGCCGCCGCCGCCCCACACCCCGGCGATGGAGGAGAAGACGACGAACGCGTCGAGCGGGGTGTCCTCGAACAGTTCGTCCAGCCACAGCGCCGTGTCCACCTTGGCCGTGAACACCTCGGCGAGGTCGTGCGCGCCGGTGTCGTCGACGGTGCTGGTCCGTGTGATGTCGGCCGCGTGCACGACGGTCGTGAGGGGCTGTTCGGGGTCCTGCGCGGACACGAGGCGCGCGAGCGCGTCGCGGTCGGTGTCGGCGCAGGACTCCACCGCGGTGGCGAGGCCCAGCGCGGCGAGGTCGGCGCGCAGTTGGGCCACGCTGCCGTCGGGCGCGTGCGCGGTGGTGGTGAGGAGGAGCCGTTCGACGCCGACGACCGCGAGCCACAGGGAGACGTGCCGGCCGAGCCCTTCGGCGCCGCCGGTCACCAGGACGGTGCCCCGGGGCTGCCAGCCGCCGTCACCGCTGGTATCCGGTGCTGCCTTGCGGACCAGCCTGCGCGCGTACGCGCCCGACTTCCGGACCGCGAGCTGGTCCTCGCCTGCGGCGGAGTTCAGCACGCCGAGCAGCGAGCCGGCCGTGCGCGGGCCGTGCGCGGCGGGCAGGTCGATCAGACCGCCCCACCGGTCGGGCCGTTCGAGTGCGGCGGCGCGGCCGAGGCCCCACAGTGCGGCTTGCGCCGGCGAGGTGAGGGTGTCGTGGATGCCGATGTTGACCGCGCCCCTGGTGAGGCACCACAGGGGCGGCGTCGCGCCGGTGTCCCCCAGGGCCTGGATCAGGACGAGCGTCGCCGCCGTGACGGCGGTCGGGTCCTGCGGACCGTCGGGGCGCCCGTCCAGGGCGAGCAGCGAGAGCACACCGGTCACGTCGTGTTCGGCGAGGACTCCGCTCAGCCGCTCGGCGAGCCGTTCGCGGGTGCCGTCGGCCGCGCCGACCTCCAGCAGTACGGTGCCGAGCCCGAGGCCGGTCAGTTCCGCCAGGAGCGCGTCGGTCCCGCTGTCCTCGGTGCGTCCGGCCGGGACGACCACCAGCCACCGGCCGCCGGGCACGCCCGTTGCCTCGTGGGCGAGCGGCTGCCAGGTGACGTGGTAGCGCAGCTTCTCGGCCGTCGACCTCCGGCGGCTCCTGACCCGCCATTCGGCGAGTGCGTGCACGAGGGCGTCCAGGGCACCGCGTTCGTCGGCCGACGTCGTTTCGAGGAGTTCGCCGAGGACGTCCACGTCCTGTTGCTCGACCGCGGCCCAGAAGTCGGCGTCCGCACCCTCGGCCGCGTCGGTGGCGGCGTCTTCCGCTGCCGCCTCGCGCAGCCAGTAGTGCTGGTGGTCGAAGGCGTACGTCGGCAGGTCCACGCGTGGGGACCGCGCGGGCAGCACACCGCTCCAGTCGACGGCCACGCCGCGTACGAACAGCTCCGCCATGGAGGCCAGCAGCCGCCGCAGACCGCCGTCTTCGCGGCGCAGCGACCCGGTCACCACGGCGTCGACCTCGCCCGCGTCCACGGCTTCCGTGACGGGCTGGACGAGTACGGGGTGGGCGCTGACCTCCACGAACACCCCGTAGCCCTGACCGAGCAGGTCGTGGACCGCGGGGCCGAACCGCACCTGACCCCGCAAATTGCGATACCAGTACCCGCCGTCCAACACCCCGGCGTCCGACACCCAGCCGCCGGTGACGGTCGAATAGAACGGCACCACCGGAGCCTTCGCGCTGATCCCGGACAGGGCCTCCGCCAAGGCGCCTTGGATGTCCTCCACGTGACGGGAGTGCGACGCGTAATCCACCGCCACCCGCCGCACCCGAACACCCTCGCCGGAAAGAGCCTCCAACGCCTCATCCAAAGCTTCGGCATCACCCGCGACCACGACAGAGGACGGGCTGTTCACCGCGGCCACCTCGACCCGCCCGGCCCACGGCTCCAGGCGCGCGACCGCTTCCTGCTCGCCGAGCGCCACGGACGCCATGCCCCCACGCCCCGCCAACTCCGTGGCAATGGCCTGACTGCGCAACGCCACCACCCGCGCCGCATCCTCCAGCGACAACGCACCCGCCACACACGCCGCAGCAATCTCACCCTGCGAATGCCCCAGCACCGCATCCGGCCGAACACCCACCGACGCCCACACCGCCGCCAACCCCACCATCACCGCAAAACTCGCCGGCTGCACCACATCCACCCGCTCCAACAACCCCGGCTCCACCTCACCCCGCAAAACATCAACCAACGACCAATCCACCCACGCCCGAAGAGCCGCCGCACACTCCGCGATCCGCTCCGCGAACACCGACGAAGAATCGAGGAGTTCACGCCCCATCCCGACCCACTGCGAACCCTGCCCCGGGAAGACCACCACGACCCTGCCGCGGGCGCCCGAGCCGGTCGCGCTCCCGGTCACCAGGTTCGGCCCGCCTTCGCCCCGGGCCAGCGCGTGCAGCCCGGCAAGGGCCTCGGCGCCCGACTCGGCCACCACCACGGCCCGCTCGCCGAGGACGGCACGGCTCGACACCAACGCTCCGGCCACGCCCGCCAGCGGCACACCCGACTCCACATGCGACGCGAGACGCCCGGCCTGCCCCGCCAACGAACCCACACTCCGCGCCGACACCACCAACGGCACCACGCCCACAGGACCCGGCTCCTCCGAGACCGACCCCTCCGGCGCCTCCTCCAAGATCAGATGCGCATTCGTGCCACTGGCGCCGAACGCGGAGATCCCGGCCCGGCGCGGACGGTCCCCGCGCGGCCATTCCCTGGCCTCGGTCAGCAACTCCACCGCGCCCGCCGACCAGTCCACCTGCGCGGTGGGTTCGTCCACGTGCAGCGTGGGCGGCAGGACGCCGTACCGCAGCGCCTGCACCATCTTGATCACACCGGCCACACCGGCGGCGGCCTGCGTATGACCGATGTTCGACTTCAACGAACCGAGCCACAAGGGCTGTTCCTCGTGACGACCCTGTCCGTACGTCGCCAGCAGCGCCTGCGCCTCGATCGGGTCACCGAGAGCCGTGCCCGTGCCATGGGCCTCCACCACGTCCACGTCCGACGGCGAGAGGCCCGCCGTGGCGAGGGCCCGGCGGATGACGCGCTGCTGCGACGGACCGTTCGGCGCGGTCAGCCCGTTGGACGCGCCGTCCTGGTTGACCGCACTGCCCCGGATGACCGCGAGCACCTGGTGCCCGCGTTCCCGTGCGACGGAGAGGCGTTCCAGGACGACCACGCCCACGCCCTCCGACCAGCCGGTGCCGTCCGCCGTCGACGAGAACGCCTTGCACCGCCCGTCGGCGGACAGTCCGCGCTGCCGCGAGAACTCCAGGAAGGCGTCCGGGCTCGCCATCACGGTCGCGCCGCCGGCCAGCGCCATCGAGCACTCGCCCTGCCGCAGCGCCTGCGCCGCCAGGTGGATGGCCACCAGCGAGGACGAACAGGCCGTGTCCACGGTGACCGCCGGGCCCTCGAAGCCGAAGACGTACGACACCCGGCCCGACGCCACGCTGGAGGCCGTACCGGTCATGAGGTAGCCCTGCACGTCCTCGGGCACCTGGTGGAGCCGGGTCACGTAGTCGTGGTGGACGATTCCGGTGAAGACGCCGATGTCCTCGCCCCGGGCCGACAGCGGATCGACGCCCGCCCGCTCCAGGGCTTCCCAGGAGGTTTCGAGGAGGAGCCGCTGCTGCGGGTCCATCGCGAGCGCCTCGCGCGGCGAGATCCCGAAGAGCCCGGCGTCGAACCGTGCCGCGTCGTGGAGGAAGCCGCCGGAGCGCGTGTAACTCGTGCCCGGGTTGCTCGGGTCGGGGTGGTACAGCCCCTCCAGGTCCCAGTCGCGGTCCACGGGGAAGCCGGAGATCGCGTCCCGGCCCTCCACGAGCAGCTGCCACAGCTCCTCGGGGCTGTCCGCTCCGCCCGGCAGGCGGCTGCTCATGGCGACGATCGCGATGGGCTCGTCGGAGACCGCCGCCACCGTGGCCGGGGCGGGGATCCCGAGCTGCTCGCCGAGGAGTTCGGCCCGCAGGAAGCCCGCGAGGAGGGCGGGGGTCGGGTGGTCGAAGACCAGGGTGGTGGGCAGGTCCACGCCGGTGAAGTCGCGCAGCCGGTTGCGGAGCCGGACCGCGCTGAGCGAGTCGAAGCCGAGGTTCTTGAAGGGCTGTTCCTCGTCGAAGCCGTTCCGTTCGCGGTGGCCGAGCACGACCGCGGTGCTCTCCTGGACCAGCTCCAGGACCAGGCGGTGCTGCTCCGGGGCCGCGAGCCCGGTCAGCCGGTCGGCGAAGGCGTCCGAGGCGCCTTCCGGTCGTGCGACCACGCGACGCGTGACGGCACCGGTCACCGCCGGTGCGTCGACGACGTCTTCGGGCGACGCGGAAGCCGCGTCGTCACTCGGTGCGTCGACGACGGTGCCGCCGACCTCGACCCAGTACCGCTGGCGTTGGAAGGCGTACGTGGGCAGGTCCGCTCCGGCCGCCGCCGCGGGGTGTCCGAGTACGGCCGTCCAGTCCACGGCCGTGCCGCGCACGTGCAGTCCGGCGAGCGCGGTCAGGACGTCGGCGGTCTCCCTGCCGTCCTTGCGCAGGGCGGCGATGCAGCTCTGCTCCGGTGCGTCGAGCACGCCGAGCGCCAGGGCGGCGAGGGCCCCGCCCGGGCCCAGTTCGAGGTACGTCGTCGCGCCGTGCCCGTGGAGCGAGGTGACGGCGTCGCCGAACCGCACGGTGTGGCGCACCTGGTCGACCCAGTAGCCGGGGGTGGCGAGCAGCCCGTCCCCGGCGGGCCCGCCGGTCAGCGTGGACACCACGGGAAGGTCACCCGAGCGGTACGACAGTCCCTCCGCGACCGTGCGGAACTCGTCGAGCATGGGTTCCATGAGCGGGGAGTGGAAGGCGTGGCTGACCGGGAGCCGCCGCGTCTTGCGGCCTCGGTCCGCCAGTTCCTGCGCGAGGGCCAGTACGGCGCCCTGTGCGCCGGACAGCACGAGGGCGTCGGGGCCGTTCACCGCGGCGACGCAGACCGCGCCCCGCGCCCGTGCGAGCAGGGGCTCGACGTCGGCTTCCGTCGCCTGGACGGCGACCATCGCGCCGCCTTCGGGCAGGGCCTGCATCAACCGGCCACGGGCGGCGACGAGTTCACCCGCCGCGGCCAGGTCGAGGACGCCCGAGACGTGTGCGGCGGTGATCTCGCCGATCGAGTGACCGGCGAGGAGGTCCGGCCGTACGCCCCAGGACTCGAAGAGGCGGAAGAGCGCCGTCTCCAGGGCGAACAGGGCGGCCTGGGTGTACAGGGTCCGGTCGAGCAGGTCACTGCCGGGCGCCGCGGGCGCGGCGAACGCCACGTCGCGCAGCGGGCGTGCCGCGTGGCCGCCCAGATGTGCCTCGACGGCGGCGCACGCGGTGTCGAAGGCGTCGCGGAAGACGGGGTGCGCCGCGGCGAGTTCGCGGCCCATGCCGGGCCACTGGCTGCCCTGGCCGGTGAAGAGGACGGCGAGTTTGCCCGCGACGGGCGTGCCGGTGACCACGGCGGGGCTCTCCTCGCCCCGGCCGAAGGCACGGAGGTCGGCTCCGGCCCGGTGCCGGTCGGACGCCAGGACGACGGCGCGGTGGTCGAGTCGGGCGCGGGTGGTGGCGAGGGCGTGCGCCGCGTCGGCGAGGCGTACGTCGGGCCGGTCGTCGAGGAAGCGGGCGATGCGGTCGGCCTGGCCGCGCAACCCGGCGGGCGTCCGCGCCGACGCGAGGACGGGTACGGGACGGTCGGCCGAGGGCTCGGTCACGGCCGCCTGTGCCTGGTCGGGGACTGCCTGACGGAGTGCGTCCTGGTCGGGGGCCTCCTCCAGGACGACGTGCGCGTTGGTTCCACCGATGCCGAACGAGGACACCCCGGCCCGGCGCGGACGGCCGTTCCGCGGCCACTCCCGGGCCTCGGTCAGCAGCTCGACCGCGCCCGCGGACCAGTCGATGTGGGACGACGGACGGTCCACGTGCAGCGTCTTCGGGAGCGTGCCGTGACGCATGGCCATGACCATCTTGATCACCCCCGCGACGCCCGCCGCCGCCTGGGTGTGCCCGATGTTGGACTTCACGGACCCCAGCCACAGCGGCCGTTCGGCGGGCCGGTCCTGCCCGTACGTCGCCAGCAGCGCCTGCGCCTCGATCGGGTCGCCCAGCGTCGTGCCCGTGCCGTGCGCCTCCACGGCGTCCACGTCCGCCGTGCCGAGGCCCGCATGGGCCAGGGCCTTGCGGATCACGCGCTGCTGCGCGGGCCCGTTGGGCGCGGTGAGGCCGTTGGACGCGCCGTCCTGGTTCACGGCCGACCCGCGGACGACGGCCAGGACCTGATGCCCCCGGCGGCGGGCGTCCGAGAGGCGCTCCACCAAGAGCAGCCCCGCGCCCTCGGACCAGCCGGTGCCGTCGGCGCCGTCCGCGAACGCCTTGCACCGGCCGTCGGGGGCGAGCCCGCGCTGTCGGGAGAACTCGACGAACGTCTCCACGGTGCCCATCACCATCACGCCGCCGGCCAGGGCGAGGGAGCATTCGCCCCGGTTCAGCGCCTGCGCCGCCATGTGCAGGGCCACCAGGGAGGAGGAGCAGGCCGTGTCGACCGTGATGGCGGGGCCCTCGAAGCCGAAGTGGTAGGCGATGCGGCCGGAGGCGACGCTGCCCGAACTGCCGGTGAGGCGGAAGCCCTCGATGCCGGCGGCGTCGGACGCCTGGTGCAGGCGCACGCTGTAGTCGTGGCTGTTGATCCCGACGAAGACGCCGACGTCCTGCCCGGCCAGGGCGGCCGGGTCGATCGCGGCCCGCTCGAACGCCTCCCAGGACGTTTCGAGGAGCAGCCGCTGCTGCGGGTCCATTGCGAGCGCCTCGTTCGGCGAGATGCCGAAGAACGCGGCGTCGAACCCGGTGGCGTCGTCGAGGAAGGCGCCGTGGCGCACGTAGGTGGTGCCCTCGTGGTCGGGGTCGGGGTGGAAGACGCGGTCGGTGTCCCAGCCCCGGTCGTCGGGGAACTCGGTGACGGCGTCGACGCCTTCGGTGACCACGCGCCAGAGGTCCTCGGGGCTGTGGGCGCCGGCGGGGAAGCGGCACGCCATGGCCACGATCGCGATCGGCTCGTCCGCCGTCGGGGCGGGGGCGCCGGGCTCGGTCGGACGGTCCGGCACCCCGCCGAGGAGCTTCGCGGCCAGGTGCCCGGCGAGGACGGCCGGCTTCGGGTAGTCGAAGACCATCGCCGGGGAGAGGGTGAGCCCGGTCGCGGCGGCGAGCCGGTTGCGCAGTTCGACCGCCGTCAGGGAGTCGAACCCGGCTTCCTTGAACGTGCGGTCCGCCCGTACGGCGTCGGCCGTGGTGTGTCCGAGCACGTCCGCGGCGTGCCCGCGCACGAGGTCGACCAGGGCCTCGGTCCGCTCGGCGGCGCCCAGGGCGGCGACGCGTTCCCGCAGCGACGCGGGGCCGGTGGGGTCGGTCGCCCGGGCCACGGGACGCGACGCGGGGGCGAGGGAGCGCAGCAGCGGCGGCAGTGGACCTTCGACCGCCGCCGCGGACAGCGCGGCCGTGTCGAGCTTCGCCGCCACCAGCGGGCCGGCCGTCTCCGCTCCGGTGCGCAGGGCGGCGTCCAGGAGGGCCATGCCCTCGGCGGTGGTCAGGCCCGTCATGCCGATGCGCCGGTTGCGCCGCAGGTCGGCGGCGCCGAGATGCGCGGTCATGCCGCTGGCGGTCGCCCAGTAGCCCCAGGCCAGGGACACCCCCGGCAGGCCGTCGCGGTGGCGCAGGGCCACCAGGGCGTCCAGGGCGGCGTTGGCCGCCGCGTAGTTGGCCTGCCCCGGGTTGCCGAGGACGCCGGCCGCCGACGAGAACAGGACGAACGCGGCGAGGTCCAGGTCCCGGGTCAACTCGTGCAGGTGCAGTGCGGCGTCGGCCTTCGGCCGTAGCACGGTGTCGACGCGTTCGGGGGTCAGCTCGGTGAGCACTCCGTCGTCCAGGACCCCGGCGGCGTGCACCACGGCGGTGAGCGGGTGCGCTGCCGGTACCGCCCGCAGCAGGTCCGCGACCTGGGTCCGGTCCGCCGTGTCGCAGGCGACGACGGTGACGGACGCCCCCGTCCCGGCCAGTTCCTCCTGGAGCTCCGGCGCCTCGCCCCGGCGACTGGCGAGCACCAGGTGCCGGACGCCGTGCGCGGCGACCAGGTGCCGTGCCGTCGCGGCCCCGAGCGTTCCGGTGCCGCCGGTGATCAGGACGGTGCCGTCGGGGTCGAGGGGACGGGGCCGCCCGGCTGCGGCCTCGGGTACGGGCACGCGGGCCAGCCGCGGCACCGTCGCGACGCCGCCGCGCACCCTCAGCTGTGGTTCGCCGCTGAGCAGCACGGCGGGCAGCGCTGCCCGGGAGTCCTCGTCGAGGTCCACGAGGACGATCCGCCCCGGGTGCTCCGACTGTGCCGACCGCACCAGGCCCCACACCGCGGCCACGTCGAGTTCCGCGCCGTCCCCGGTGACGACGGCGAACCGCGTCTCTGCCAGGGCGGGCTCGGCCAACCACGCCTGGAGCACGGCCAGCACCGCGTTGACCGGCGTACGGGGGTCGGCGTCCGCGCGTACGGCTTCGTACACGAGGACGTCCGGGGCCGCTTGCCCGGCGCGGGCGGTGACGTCCTCGGCGCCCGCGACGGTCACGCCGTCGAGCGGGCGGTCCACGGCGGGCAGCGGCAGTTCCGTCCAGTCGACGTGGAACAGCGCGTCGTGCGGCACCTCGTCCGCCGCCCGCACCTGTTCGAGGGCGAACGCCGTGCCTCGTACGGACGTGACGGTCATGACGGGCTGACCCGTGGGGTCGGTCAGTCGCAGCCCGGTGCCCTCCGGCGACGTCCCGCCCGCCCGGACACGGAGCGCGGTGGCACCCGACGCCAGCAGGGTCACCCCGGTCCACACCGACGCGACCATGCCGTCGGTTACGACCGTGCGCGCGGCGGCGTCCAGCAGCGCGGGGTGCAGACCGTAACGGCCCGCTTCGCGCAGCGCGGCACCTTCCAGCGCGACCTCGGTCTCGGGCCCGGCCGGCGAGGGCGTCGCCCCGAAAGCACCCGAAGCACCGGACGACAGCGTGCCGTGCGCGTGCCGGGTCCAGCGCGCGTGCAGCGGGGCGTCCCCGGCGCGGGTGTAGATCTCCACCGGCCGCCGCCCCGACCCGTCCGGCGCACCGACGACGGCCTGCACGCCGCGACTGCCCCGCTGCGGGAGCACCACGGGAACGTCGACGACGAGTTCGTCGAGCACGGGGGCGGCGGCGAGGTCGCCGAGCCGGACGGCCACCTCGACCAGGGCCGCGTTCGGCACCACGACCGCGTCCGCCACCAAGTGGTCCGCGAGCCACGGCTGCGACCGGAGCGACCACCTCGACGTGGCCGTCAGCCCGTCGGAGTTCGGCGCGCCGACGACGGCGCCCAGCAGCGGGTGATCCACCGCCGCCTGCCCCAGCGACGCCGCGTCGGTCGCCTCCGCGATCGGCTTCAGCCAGTAGTGCTGGTGGTCGAAGGCGTACGTCGGCAGTTCTCCGTGGGGGGACCGTGCGGGCAGCAGCGCCGCCCAGTCGACGTCCACACCTCGTACGAACAGTTCGGCCATCGACGTCAGGAGCCGCCGCAGACCGCCCTCCTCGCGGCGCAGCGAACCCGTCACCACGGCATCGACGCCGTTCGCGTCCACGGTCTCGGTCACCGGCTGCACCAACACCGGGTGGGCGCTCACCTCGACGAACACCCCGTGGCCGTGGCGGAGGAGGTCGGCCACGGCGGGGCCGAACCGCACCTGACCCCGCAGATTGCGATACCAGTACCCACCGTCCAGCACCCCGGCCTCCGACACCCAGTCGCCGGTGACGGTGGAGAAGAACGGGATCGTCGGGGTACGCGCACTGACCTCCACGAGGGCTTCGGCGAGCGCGCCCTGGATGTCCTCGACGTGACGGGTGTGGGAGGCGTAGTCCACCGCCACCCGCCGCACTCGAACACCCTCGCCGGACAAACGCTCCAACACCTCGTCCAACGCTTCGGCGTCCCCGGCGATCACCACGGAGGACGGCCCGTTGACGGCGGCGACCTCGACCCGGTCCGCCCAGGGCTCCAGACGAGTGGCCGCCTCCTCCTCGCTCAGGGCGACGGACGCCATGCCCCCACGCCCGGCCAACTCCGAACGGATCGCCTGACTCCGCAACGCCACCACCCGCGCCGCATCCTCCAGCGACAACGCACCCGCCACACACGCCGCAGCAATCTCCCCCTGCGAATGCCCCAGCACCGCATCCGGCCGAACACCCACCGACGCCCACACCGCCGCCAACCCCACCATCACCGCAAAACTCGCCGGCTGCACCACATCCACCCGCTCCAACAACCCGGGATCAACCTCACCCCGTAAAACATCAACCAACGACCAATCCACCCACCGGCCCAGCGCCACCGCCACTTCCCCAACCCTCTCCGCAAACACCGCCGAAGAATCGAGGAGTTCACGCCCCATCCCCACCCACTGCGAACCCTGCCCCGGGAACACCCACACCACCTTGCCCGGCGTACCCGTACCGGTCACCAGACCGACCGCGTGCTCACCGCGCGCCAACCCCCGCAACCCGGTCACTGCCTCCTCGGTCGAACCCGCCACCACCACCGCACGCTCACCCAGGACAGCCCGACCCGACACCAACGTCCCGGCCACCGCCGCGAGCGACGCACCGTCGGCGCCAGACTCCACATACGCGGCAAGGCGTTCGGCCTGGGCCGCCAGCGAAGCCGCGCTCCGCGCCGACACCACCAACGGCACCGGACCCACAGGGACGGGTTCCGGCGACACCGGTCCCTCCGGCGCCTCCTCCAGGATCAGATGCGCATTCGTACCGCTCACCCCGAACGACGACACACCCGCCCTGCGCGGACGCCCGTTGCGCGGCCACTCCCGCGCCTCGGTCAGCAACTCCACCGCGCCCACGGACCAGTTCACTTGGGGGGTGGGCGCGTCCACGTGCAGGGTCGCCGGGAGCACGCCGTACCGCAGCGCCTGCACCATCTTGATCACACCGGCCACACCCGCGGCCGCCTGCGCATGACCGATGTTCGACTTCAACGAGCCCAACCACAGAGGCTGTTCGTCGTCGCGGCCCTGTCCGTACGTCGCCAGCAGTGCCTGCGCCTCGATCGGATCGCCCAGGGCCGTCCCGGTCCCGTGGGCCTCCACCGCGTCCACATCGGCCGACACCAGCCCGGCGCTGGCGAGCGCCCTGCGGATGACGCGCTGCTGCGCCAGGCCGTTGGGCGCGGTCAAACCGTTGGAGGCGCCGTCCTGGTTGACCGCGCTGCCCCGTAGGACGGCGAGGATGCGGTGGCCGCGTTCGCGCGCCACCGACAGGCGTTCCAGCACGACCACGCCCACGCCTTCGGCCCAGCCGGTGCCGTCGGCCGACGACGAGAACGCCTTGCACCGCCCGTCAGGGGCCAGCGCCCGCTGCCGGGAGAACTCCACGAAGGTGCCGGGCGTCGCCATCACGGTCGCGCCGCCCGCCAGCGCCATCGAGCACTCGCCCTGCCGCAGCGCCTGCGCCGCCAAATGCATCGCCACGAGCGACGACGAGCACGCGGTGTCCACCGTGACCGCCGGGCCCTCGAAACCGAGCACGTACGACACCCGGCCCGACGCGACGCTGCCCGCGGAACCCGTGCTCGCGAAGCCCTCCGCCTCGGGGGCGACGACGCCGGTGCCGGTCGCCCCGTAGCCCTGGCCGAACACGCCGGAGTACACCCCGACGTCGGCCCCCTTGAGCGAGCCCGGGTCGATGCCCGCCCGTTCCAGGGCCTCCCACGAGGTCTCCAGGAGCAGCCGCTGCTGCGGGTCCATCGCCAGCGCCTCACGCGGCGAGATCCCGAAGAACCCCGCGTCGAAAAGCCCCGCCCCGCGCAGGAAGCCGCCCTGGTCGGTGTACGAGGTGCCCGCGCGGTCCGGGTCCGGGTCGAACAGGCCCTCCAGGTCCCAGCCCCGGTCGTCGGGGAAGCCCGACACCGCGTCCCGGCCCTCCGACACCAGGCGCCACAGGTCCTCCGGGCCCGCCACGCCGCCCGGCAACCGGCACGCCATCCCCACGATCGCGAGCGGTTCGCCCGGGTCGGCCGCCCGGACCCCCTCGGTCACCGGCTCGACGACGCCGAGGATCTCGGCCCGCAGCCGGGCCGCGAGCGCCGCCGGGGTGGGGTGGTCGAAGACGACGGTGGTGGGCAGCGGCAGCCCCGTGCCCTCCGTCAGTCGGTTGCGGAGCTCGACCACGGCCATCGAGGTGAAGCCCAGGTCGCGGAAGGCCCGGTCGGACGGGATCGGTTCGGCCGCTGACCGGTGCAGTACGGCGGCGGCCCGCGTGCGGACCAGGTCCTCCAGCAGCGCCCGTTGGGCACGCTCGTCCAGCGCGGCCAGGCGGTCGCGCAGGGCCGCCGTGACGGCGGCGTCGGGTTCGCTCTGTCGGGGCGTCGCCCGCTCGGCCACGGCCGACAGCAGGGTGGGGAGCCGGCGGGGATCGGTCGGTGCGCTCGGGTCGAGGGCCAGGAGCGTCGTGGGATTCGTCGTCAGGGCGGTGTCGAAGGCGGAGAGGAACGAGGTGCCCGCCCACCCCGAGTCGTCGGGTGCCGCGTCCTCGTCGCCAAACTGCCCGGCCCAGGCGAGGAAGGTGCCCGGCCGGTTCCGCAGCCGCCGGTTGCCCACCACCGCTCCGGTCAGCGCTTCGTCGACGGCGGCGGCCGGGCTGCCGGGCGTGCCCAACAGCCCGGCCGCGCCGGACACCGCGACGAAGGCGACATCCTCCGCGTCCGCGGCCGTCCCGTCGAGGAACAGGGCGAGTTCGGGGTCGTCGGCGGCGTGCACCACCGCGCTCACGGGCCGTCTCAGACCGGCGACGGCAGCCCGCAGCCGCTCCGGGTCGCGCCCGTCGGCGGCCACGCGCACGGTGTCCGTCTCCGTGGGAACCGGTGCGGCAACGGACGGCGTACGGGCGTCTCCCGGGGCATCGACGAGCAGCAGGCTTTCCACCTGGTGCACCGTGGCGAGCCGGTGCGCGAGCGCCGCACCGCGCTCCGTGTCCGCCCCGGTGACCACCACCGTGCCGCTGGCGCCGGACCAGGGCGTACCGCCCGGCTCGTCGATGACGGGCAGTCGGCTCAGCCGCGGGGCCAGCAGGGCGCCCGCACGGACCGCGATCCGGGGCTCGTCGGACGCGAGCGCGGCGAACAGCGCGTCGGCAGCAGGGGCCACGTCGGCGTCGAAGTCGAGGAGGGTGAGCGCGCCCGCGCCCTCTTCCTGGAGGGACTGGACGACGGACCACAGCGGAGCTTCCGTCAGGTCCTGCACCCCGTCCCGCGCAGGGGCCGCGACCGCACCGCGCGTGAGCACGACGAGACGGGCCGCCGCCAGCTCGGGGCGGGCCAGCCAGGCCCGCACCTGTCCGGCCAGGAGCAGGGCCGCGTCACGGCCGGCGGTGATCCGGTCCCGCGCGTCAGCCGAACCCACCGGGCGTACGACGACCGTCACATCGGGTACCGCGTCCGCGTCGGCGACCGCCGCCAGGTCCGGATGGTGCCGTACGTCGGCGCCCGCGGCTTGCAGCGCGGTGACGATTCCGGCCGCCGATGCGCCGCCCGCGACCGCCCACGTCCGGGCCGGGGGTCGGCGGTCCGCCGGTGGCGCCACCGGAGCCCACTCCGGGCTGAGCAGCCCCTCGTGGTGACCGCTCGCGGCGTACCGCAGCCGGCTCGGCCGGTCGGCGAGGAGGAGCCGCTGCGTCTTGCCCGACGCGGTTCGGGGAATGGCGGTGACCTCGTGGACGCGCTCCGGCACCTTGTACGCGGCGAGCCGTTCGCGGCACCGGTCGATCAGCGTCCGCGCGTCGAAGCCGGAGGGCCCGGGGACCACGTACGCGACGGGCACCTCCCCGAGCGTGCCGTGGGGCGCGCCGGAGACGGCCGCGTCGGCGACGCCTTCGATGGTGCGCAGGACCGTCTCGACCTCCTCGGGGTGGATGTTCTCCCCGCCCCGGATGACGAGCTCCTTGATGCGCCCGCAGATGGTGAAGTACCCGGCGTCGTCGCGCCGGGCCAGGTCCCCGGTCCGGTACCAGCCGTCGCGCAGCGCCTCGGCGGTCGCGTCGGGACTGTTGTGGTATCCGACCATGACGTTCGGGCCGCTGACCCACACCTCCCCCACCTCTCCGGTGGGGACGTCGAGGCCGGTGCCGGCATCGACGACGCGGACCCCGACGCCCGGCACGGGCAGGCCGCAGGACCCGTCGACGCGGGCGCCGTCGGGCGGGTTGACGGTGATGGCCCCGCACGTCTCGGTGCTGCCGTAGGCGTCGACCAGGGGGACGCCGAAGGTCTCCTCGAAGTCCCGGCGCAGGCCCGGCCCGGTGACCGCGCCGCCGACCAGTCCGATGCGCAGGGCGGGCGCGGAGAAGCCGTTCTGCCGGGCGGCCGTCACCAGGTGGTGGTAGGTGGTGGGGACCCCGGCGAGGAACGTCGTGTCGTCCTCGTGGAGCGCCTTGATCACGTCGTCCGCGGTGCCGCCGTCCAGGAGCCGGGCGGTGGCGCCGACCACGGTGACGGACAGGACGCAGGCGATGTGGGAGAGGCTGTGGAACAGCGGGAGCGGCCACAGCACCCGGTCCCGGTCCGTCAGCCCCGGTATCGGGACGTAGCAGGAGGCCACGGACCAGAGGCAGTTGCGCTGCGTCGACAGCACCCCCTTGGGGCGTCCCGTCGTCCCGGAGGTGTAGAACATCCAGGCCACGTCGTCGAGGCCGAGGTCGTCCCGGGCGGGCACGGGCGGTTCGGTGACGGCGAGTCGGTCGTACGCGTGCGTTCCCGGCCCCGCCACGGCGGCCGACTCCTCGCCCGTCACCAGGAGCGTCGTGGCGGGCGGCACGGCCGGTGAGCGCCGCAGCCGCTGCGCCTGCACGGGGTCGGTGATGACCGCGGTGGCGCCGCTGTCGGTGAGTGCGTACTCCAGTTCGGCCAGGGCCGAGGCCGGATTGAGCGGCACCCCGATGCCGCCGACGCGGACGACGGCGAGGTAGCTCTCCACGGTGGCCACGGTGTTGCCGAGGCAGATGGCCACCCGGTCGCCGCGGGCCACGCCGAGTGCGGCGAGGTGACCGGCCAGCCTGCGCGTCCGTGCCTCCAGGTCGCCGTAGGTGACCGCCCGCCGGTCGTCCTCGAAAGCCACCTTGTCGGGGAAGCGGGCCGCGTTCTCCAGGAGGGCGACGGGCAGTGGCTCGATGAGGTCGGTGCGCACGATGCCGCGGTTCCTTTCGGGGGAGGGGAACTCACCAGGAGAGGAGACTCACCAAGAGACGGGGAGGCTCTTCACCGCGAAGACGGATCCCTTGAGCCGGAGCGGCACCTCGTCCGTGGCGACGGCGAGGCGCAGATCGGGAAAGGCCCGCAGGAGAGCCGCGAGACCGGCGCGCAGTTCGACGCGGGCCAGGTTCTGGCCCAGACACTGGTGGATTCCGTAACCGAAGGCGACATGGCCCGAGGTGTCGCGGCCGACGTCCAGTTTCTCGGGGCAGGCGAATTTCGCGGGGTCGCGATTGGCCGCGGGCAGCGACACCGTCACGGTGTCGCCCTTCTTCACCTTCGCACCGTTGAGTTCGAGGTCTTCGAGGGCCGTTCGATAGGTGTGGTACTGGTTGACGGTGAGATAGCGCAGGAGTTCCTCGACGGCGGCGTCGAGTTTCGTCGGGTCGGCGCGGAGCTCCGTCAGTTGTTCCTGGTGGTGCAGGAGCGCGAAGACGCCGACGGACAGCGCGCTCTCCGTGGTCTCGTAGCCCGCGAACAGCAGCAGCACGACGATGTTGCACAGTTCTTCCGTCGTCAACTCGCCGTCGGCGGTGAGCCGGCTGAGGAGGTCGTCTCCGGGCTGCTTCCGCTTGCTCTCGATGACCTGGACGAAGAAGGAACCCGCCCTCTCGAAGGCGGCGGCGACCTCCTGCGGATCGGCGTCCGGGTCGTGCAGGAGCGTCGGCGCGTGCTCGAAGTGCTCGCGTTCGCCGTAGGGCAGCCCGACCAGTTCGCACAGCACCCTCAGGACCAGGGGCCGGGCGAAGGTCTCCACCAGGTCGGCGGGCGCCCCGTGGGCGCGCATGACGTCGATCTGCTCGGCGGCCACGGCCGCCACCCGCTCCGCCAGCCGGTTCGCCCGGCGGACGGTGAACTCCCCGGTCAGCAGGCGTCGGTAACGCGTGTGGTCGGGCGGGTCCATGTGGATGAACATCCCGGGAATCTTCGGGTGGTTCGGCACCAGCTGCCCCTGGTGGGTCACCGGGAAGTGCCCGATCTCCGTGCTGTGGCTGAACCTCGGGTCGCTGAGGACCTTGCGCACCACCTCGTGGCCGACGGCGAGCCAGCCCTCGTGCCCGTCGGGATACGTCATCCGCGCGAGCGGATTCGCGGCGCGCAGCGCGTCGAACACGGCGGGAGGGTCGAACGGATGGGTCCGCGCCCACGGCACCTCATAAGAAATCGCGTCGCTCATGGAATCCTTCCGCTCGGGTGACGTTTCGCATTCGCTGCGGCTCGCGAAAGTCTCGTCTTACGGGCGCGAACACGGGGTAGTGGACCAAGCAGCGGAATTCCACCGACGCGGGATGCGCACCGCGCGCAGGCTGCTCGAATCTCTATGGCAAGGCTAGACGAGCGGTGCCGACCCGGAATCCCCCAACCTGGTAGGGACCGATGGTGAAGTCGACACAGCCCGTGGCCCGTTGCTCGTGCAGGTGGAAGCGCGCGCCCGACGGCCGGATGGCGCAAAACGCTGTGCCGCACCCTCGTCGCGGCGGGGCTCTCGGCGGCGCCGGGAGACTACCCGCGTTGGTGATGGCCATGCCGTACCGGGTCGGAAAAAATGATCGGGCTTCGGATCTGCTGGGCGCCGGCGGAAAGGTCATTCCTTCATGACGACAGCTGCAATTCAGCGTGCGCTGACAGCCACCGAGAAAATCTATGCCGACGTGGAGATGTACGTGGGCTACACGGTGCGTACCGTCGGCCGGTTGGATCCGGACGCGCTGCGGACCGCCTACGCGGCGGTGTGCCGCGCGCATCCGCAGCTCGCCGCACGGCTCGAAGCCGACGACGGCGGGCTCGTGTTCGTGGCGTCCGACGCCCCGCCCGAGGTCCAGTTCAGCGCCGGGGATCCCGACCGCCCGCTGACCGGTGTGGAGTTGGACGAGTACCGGATGCTGAGCGCGCTCAACGTGGTGCGCGACGGTGCGGAGGCGAGCGTGACGCTGCTGACCCATCACAGCATCGCCGACGCCCATCACTCCATCGACCTGCTCTCCGCCCTGTGGGGCTGCTACACCGACGTCGTCCGGGGCGTGCCCGTGGACCTGCCGCGCCGGCCGTACCCGCGGTCCCTCGAAGACCTGTTGGCCGAGCGCGGCATCCACCGGGTCGCGGCCGACGGGGAGGACTCCTCGGCGCCGCTGCGGACGGTGACGGAACTGCCGGTCTCCGCACGGGTCGTGATGGTCCGACACGTGGTGCAGCACCGACTGACGTCGGCGCAGACGAAGGCGCTCGCGGAGCTGGGCCACCGTGAGCAGGTGACGCTCAACGGGCTCCTGTCGGGGGCGGTCCTCCTCGTCGAGGCCGAGATCCGGGGCCTTCCGATCTGTGAGCTGCTGTTCCGGTACACGGTGGACCTGCGCAACCGGCTGACTCCCCCGGTCGGCCCGACCGAGGGGACGAACGTCGTCGGCGGCGGCCTCTTCAAGGCGTCCGACGACGTCGGGCCCAGCGCCGTCGCCATCGGCCGGGCGCTCGGTCAGCGGCTGCGGGACGGCCTCGCCGACGGATCCATCCAGCGCAGCCTCCTGGACATGGTCACCCTGCCCGCGCCGCACGCCAAGCCGCAGCCGCAGGCCCCGGCCCCGGCGGTGGTCAGCGTGTCGAACTGGGGCGTCGTCCCGCCCCTGCGGACGCCCGACGGCCTGCGTCTGACCGCCTTCCAGTCCTCCTCGCGTCGGAAGGTGGCCCCGGGGGAACTCGCCGCCGTCGGCGGCTACGTGGCGACCACCTTCGACGGCCGCATCGGGATCGACCTGGCGTGGCCCGAGGGGGACCCGGAGCTGTCGGAGCGCTTGGACCGGCTGCGCGAGGGCCTGGACCGCCTCGTGTCCCGGTCCGTCTGACGTCAGGGCCGTACAGCCCCTGGACGTGAATGGACGTGAAGCTGCCGGAGCCCCCGACGTTAGGGCCTGTCTTGCGGATCAGGCCCTGGGGCTCCGGCAGACGTCTACCAGGTGACCGGCAGTCCGTGCACTCCGTAGGGGATGACCAGGTCGTCGCGCATCGGTACGTCCCCGGTGGGCACCGCCAGGCGCAGCGTCGGGAACCGGGCGAACAGGGCGGGGAAGGCCACGCGCATCTCGACGCGCGCGAGCTGCATCCCCAGGCACTGGTGCACGCCGTACCCGAACCCCAGGTGTCCCACCGCGTTGCGCCGTATGTCGAGCGTGTCCGGGTCGCCGAAGCGGGCCGGGTCGCGGTTGGCGGCCTGGACGGAGAACGCCACCGACTCCCCGGCCCTGATCACCTCGCCGGCCAGCTCGACGTCCTCCAGCGCCGCGCGGGAGCCGGTGTGCACCACGCTCATGAAGCGCATCAGTTCTTCGACGGCGCCGCCCGCGAGGTCCGGGCGCTCACGCAGGGTCGCCAGCTGGTCCGGGCGGTTCAGCAGCGCCCACGTGCCGAGGGCCAGCATGTTCGAGGTCGAGTCGACGCCCGCGTGCATCATGACCGCGCACAGGCCCACCAGTTCGTCGTCGCTGAGGTCGGACGAGGTCAGCTCGCTCAGCAGGTCGTCGCCGGGCGCGGCCCGCTTGGCCGCCAGCAGCTCGCGGAAGTAGTCCTGCATGTCGGCGTACGTCATCTCGACGTACGCCGCGACGTCCTCCGCCACGGCCGCGGCGTCGTCCGTCCCCCGTACCGGCGGGTGGAAGGTGGCGCGGTCCGCACGGGGCACGCCGAGCAGGGCGCAGACCATGAGCGTGGGGATCGGGCGGGCGAAGAACTCCATCAGGTCCAGCGGGCCGCCGTGGCGCTCCATGGCGTCCAGCTTCCCGGTGACGATCTCCTTCGCGCTGCCGGTGAGGCGGCGCATCCGTCGCATGGTGAACTTGCCCGCGAGGAGCTTGCGGTAGCGCGTGTGGTCCGGCGGGTCGATGTGCAGCATGTCGCCGGGTAGGGGCGGGAACCCCTGGCCGATGTCGGCCAGGGGCCAGTGCCTCCTGTCGTTGCGGTGGCTGAAGCGCGGGTCGGAGAGCAGGGCCCGCACCACCGCGTGACCGGTGGCCAGCCAGCCGACGTGACCGTTGGGGAACTCCATCCGGGTCAGCGGCGCCCCGTCCCGCAGCGCGGCGAGGCCCGGCGGCGGGTCGAAGGGGCAGCCGGCCGCGCGGGCGGTGGGCAGGCCCGTCGGTACGGCGGGCGTTTGCGTCATGTCGGCAGCCTCGGGAGCGATCAGTCGCGCGTCGCTTCGAGGAGCCAGATCGGCAGCAGCGTGGCGCCGCTGTCGTCGGTGTCGAGTTGCTCCCCTTCGAAGTCCTTGCGCAGGGGCTCGTCGAGGACGGTAGTCGTCAGGTGCTGGGCGCGCAGCGTGGTGATGGACCAGCCGGGGCCGCTGAAGGCGTCCCGGATGGTCGCCTCGGTGATCGGCTCGGGGCCGGCCGCGGCGCCCCGGGAGCACCACTGGAGCAGTCGCCCGCCGGGCCGCAGGACCCGCGCGACGGCGTCCGCGTAGGCGCGGCGCTGCTGGGGCCCGAAGCAGTGGAAGACCAGGCTGCTGGTGACGGTGTCGAACTGGCCGTCGTAGCCGTCCAGGCGCGTCGCGTTGCCGACGGCGAAGGTGACCTGGGCGCCCTTCTCGGCGGCGCGCGCCGTTGCCTTTTCGACCGCGGTGGGCGCGACGTCCAGACCGGTCACGCGATAGCCGCACTGGGCGAGGTGGATGGCGTTGTCACCGACGCCGCTGCCGATGTCGAGGACGTCTCCGGAGACGCGGCCGGCCCTTTCCAGTTCGACGAGGACGGGCTGCGGGCCACCGATGTCCCAGGGCATCCGCTCCAGCACCACGCCTTCCACCAGGGAGCTGGTCCGGTAAGCCCGTTCGTAGTCCAGGGTGGTCGCGTCGAAGTGCTGGTATGCGTTGTCGTCGGTCATCCGATCCGTCCCTGTTGTCGACGATTGGCTGGTGACATGTCCCAGGGTGGGACAGCGGCGGCCGGGGGGAGAATCCCTCAACCTGGTAATGTTTCCGCCCCCGAAATGCTCCCGGAATTCCGCGACGTTTGACCGCGGCGGAATTCCGCTTTTCCCTGGCGCGTCGCCGTACGACATTTCCGAAGCCGCTTTTCGAGACGTGCGTGTGCCGGGCCGGGCTGTCGGCGGGGGGATGCCTATGCGCCGGGGGCGTCCCAGGTCACGGGCAGGCCGTGCAGGCCGTACACGGCCATCTTCTCGCGCAGCGGAACCTCGCCGGCCGGGACGGCGAGGCGCAGCCCGGGCAGCCGTCGCAGCAGTTCGGGGAAGGCGATGACCATCTCGCTGCGGGCCAGTTGTTGGCCGATGCACTGGTGGATGCCGTGCCCGAAGGCGAGGTGGGTGCGGCGCGGGCGGCTCACGTCGAGGGCACCGGGTGCTTCGTACTGGCGCGGGTCCCGGTTCGCCTCGGACACCGAGATGACGACCAGGGACTCGGCCGGGATGGTGCACCCCGCGATCTCGACGTCCTCGGTGGTGGTGCGCAGCAGGCCGTGGTGGATGATGGACAGATAGCGCAGCAGTTCCTCGACGGCCCCGTCCATGAGGTCGGGGCGCTCCAGCAGGGCCCTGAACTGTTCGGGGTGTTCGAGGAGGGCGAAGGTGCCGAGGGACAGCATGTTCGCGGTCGTCTCGTGGCCGCCGACGAGCAGCAGGTTGGCCATGCCGACGACTTCTTCGTCCGTGAGCGCCGGTTCGGTGTCGGAGTGGATGAGCCCGGACAGCATGTCGTCGGTGGGGGTCGCGCGCTTGCGCTGGACCTGGCCGAGGATGAACTTGCGCAGTTCGTCGAGGGCGGTGAGCTGCTTCTCGAACGGGATGTCGAGGCTGAGCAGTTCCTCGGTGCGGGCCTGGAACTCGCCGCGTTCCTCATAGGCGACCCCGAGCAGTTCGCAGATCACCAGGGACGGCACCGCGAGGGCGAAGTCCTTGACGAGGTCGGCGCTGTTGCCGCCGGCGAGCATCGCGTCGATCTGCTCGGTGACGATCTCCAGGATCCGCGGTTCCAGCTGCCGCACCCGGCGCAGTGTGAACTGCCGGGTCAGCAGCTTGCGGTAGCGGGTGTGGTGGGGCGGGTCCAGGGCGATGAAGTTGCCCGCGACCGCCTCGTCCGCCATGAGCTGGGCGCGCAGCTCCGCCGGCAGCTTCACGACGAGCGGGTTGCGCATCCGGTCGGAGCTGAGCCGGGGGTCGGAGAGCAGCTTCCGGCTCTCCTCGTAGCCGGTGACGAGCCAGCCGGTCCCGCCGTCGGTCAGGGTGATCTGCCGCACCTCGCCCTGGTCGTGGTGGTCGCGGAGCAGTGGCGGCGGGTCGAACGGGCAGCTGCCGCGTTCGGTGAAGCCGGGTGGAAAGGGCAACCGGTAGACCGAAGGGGTGTCGTCGGCGGGCGGGATGGGCCCGGTGCCGGGCGCCGCGGTGGACGTGCTCATCGGTGATCCTCCTTGCACCTGCGGTGATTCAGGTCCGGCGCAGTGGTGCGAGCGCGTGCGTGCGGGCGATCACCTCGGTGAGCATCCGCTGGAGCACGGCGTCGTGGCGCTCGGCGGGGGTGAAGGTCTCGTACTGCTCGAAGTCGGTCAGCAGTGACAGGTTGACCTGCGTGTACACGGGTGAGAGCTGGACGGCTCCGGCGATGGAGCGCAGGTGCTCGACGGCCCGGACGCCGTTGGCGCTGGCGCCGTAGCCGACGAAACCGGCCGCCTTGTTGTTCCACTCGTTGTAGACGAAGTCGATGGCGTTCTTGAGCGCGGCGGGGATCGACCAGTTGTACTCGGGGGTGACGAAGACGAACCCGTCCAGCTCGGCGATCTTGGTGCTCCAGGCGCGGGTGTGGGCGTGCTCGTACGCGCCCATGCGCGGGGACCGTGGCTCGTCGAAGAGCGGCAGGTGGTAGTCGGCGAGGTCGACCAGCTCGAAGTCCGCGGCGCCGTGCGTGCGGGCGGCCTTCTCGACCCACTGGGCGACCTGTGGTCCGACGCGGCCAGGGCGGGTGGTTCCGAGGATGATCCCGATTCTGGTCAAGCGCGTCTCCCTGTCGCGGCGCGGGGGTGCGGGGCGCGTGCGCCCCTCGCCCCTGCGCTGAGGATGAAGGTGCCGAGCTACGGCCGGGCGGGCTCCGGCACGCCCACGTCGACGGGCCGGCCGGTGCGCGCCGACTCGTAGGCTGCCCGGATCAGCCGCAGCGTACGCACGACGGTCGCGCCGTCGGGACCGGTCCAGCGGCCCGTGCCGACCGCGTCGACGAAGGCCCCGAGCACGGCCGCGCAGGGGTCGGTCCCGCCGGTCGTCCACCGCTCGCGGGCGGTCGCGGAGTCGAAGCCGCCGAGCAGCTTGGGGCGGGCGGTGAACTCGACGCTCCCCCGTTCGCCGACGAAGGTCAGGGCGGGCCCGGCTTCGTCCCGGTGCCCCGGCGGGCTCCAGCTGCCGTCGAGGGCCGCGACGGTCCCGTTCGTGTAGCGCACGCTGACCAGGGCCGCGCTCTCGACGTCGGGATCGCCGCTGAGGACGCTGTTCGACTGGGCGTAGACCTGCGCCGCGGGCGCGCCGTCGAGCAGGGTGTCCACCAGGTCGAGCAGGACGGCCGCGTGGGTGCGCAGGGCGCCGCCGGCCGTCGGCTCGCCGGGGCCGACGTACGCCCCGTGGAGGGTGGTCAGCGGGCCGATGGCCGCGCCGTCGGCGAGCTGGCGGCGCACGGCCGCGAACGCCGGGCTGAAGCAGACCGGTGCGGCGACGGCCAGTCGCACCCCGGCGTCCGTGCAGGCGCGCGCCATGGCTTCGGCGTCGGCCTCCGTGGCCGCCAGCGGCTGCTCGCACAGCACGTGGGCCCCGATCGAGGCGGCCCGCTCGACCAGTTCCCGGCGGCGGGCGGCGTCGCTCGTGACGACCACGGCGTCGGGCCGCAGCGCGAACGCCGCGTCCCAGCTGTCCGCGTGGGCGACGCCGAGCCGCCGGGCCGTGGCCCGCCCGCGGGCCGGGTCGTCCGGCGGGCCTTCGGGGTCGGCGACGAGCAGGTCGACACCGGGTGCGTCGTGCAGCAGCCGGGCGTACGTCGCGGCGCGCTCGTGCGCGAACGAGAGGACGGCGACCTTCATGCGGCCTCCTTCACGGGCAGTTCCACGGCCCGGCCCGTCCAGGCGGATTCGGCGGCGGCCTGGGTGATGCGGACGGCGGCGAGCGCGTCGCGGGGGCCGAGCCGGGGCTCGGGGCCGCCCAGGAACGCCTGGGAGAACTCGCGGATCTCGGCGAGGAACGGCGACTCGCCGTGCGCGGCGAAGGCCGCGGCGTCACCGCCGAACACCTTGATCTCCTGGGGCCATTCGGAGTCGTGGACCGCCGTGCCGCCCGCGCCGGTGACGTGGTACGCGAAGCGGATGGGCGGCTGCGGGGTCGCCGTCCACCGGCTGACGACCCGGCTCAGGGCACCACCGGCGTGGGTGAGGACGGCGGTGCCGACCGCGAAGGCGCCCTCCGGGGCCGGTGCGGCGATGTCGCCCTGGTAGTGGGCGTGCACGCGCACGACGTCCCCGAAGATCCAGTGGGCGATGTCGACGCCGTGCAGCATCTGGTCGGTGAGGATGCCGCCCGACCGTGCGGAGGCGTGACCGGTCCAGGGCCGCGGGTGGTATCCGGCGACGTCGAACCTGGCGACCGCGCCCGCACCGATCCCGCCCGCCGCGACCAGCTCGTGGAGCCGGGCGAACGCCGGTGCGAAGCGTGCGTTGTGGGTCGGGCAGAGCCGCACCCCGGCCCGCTCCGCCGCGGCGACGATCTCCTCGGCCTCCTCGACACTGGCTGCGAGGGGCTTCTCGCACACCACGCCCACTCCGGCGGCGATGGCGGCCATGGCGATCTCGTGGTGGCTGCCGGTCGGCGAGCAGATGTCCACGACGTCCGCGCCGTCGAGCGCCTCGTCGAGGGTGTCGACGGCCCGCGCACCGAACTCACGTGCCAGGTCCGGTGCGCGACCGTCCTTGGAGTGGACGCGGACGGACGCTCCCGTCCTGGTCCAGGCGTCGAGGTGCAGCCGTGCGATCAGCCCTGCGCCGATCAGGGCCACCTCCAACTGCCGCGCGGTGTCACCGGCTCTTGTGTCCGTCAAGTGAGGTCCTCCGGGTGGAGTGCTGCCGTGGCGGCCCGACCGACGACGTCCGTCCGGGCACGGCCGCGACGCGCCTCGGGGCTGAAGTCCGCCCAGTCTTCCCCGCACCGACCTGCCGGGACCATCACCAGCGTGGGTAGTCTCCGTCCGCCCCGACCGCGCTCTGTCCAAGGCCGTGGGCTCCGCCGCTCCCTCCCGGAGCGGCGGAGCCCATGGCGCGGAGGTTCCTACCGTGCCCAGAGCACCCAGGTGTTGCCGTGCGGCGAGCACCACCACACCCTGCCCCACAGCGGCTCGCCGGTCCGGCCCTTGTCCTGGCAGCTTTCGTAGGTCGGGAGGTAGGCGACGATGTGGAACGGCATCGGCACCGAAGCCGCCGTCGCCGCGGCAGGGGCCGCCGTGGCGATGCCGGGTGAGGCGCCGAGGGTCAGCGCGGCGCCTGCAAGGGTGGCTCCCAGAGCCTTGGCTGTACGTCTGAACATGTGGAACTCCCTCGTCAGAAAGGAGACATGAACGGAGCGTGGAGCACGAGAGCCGCCCGGCCAGCGGCCCAGCAGGAAGCTAGCCATGACCACGGCGCTCGACAAGACGTCCACGCCGTCAAGACGTGCCGGCGGCTCGGCTGGAGCAGTTGTGTGAGCACGCTCCGGAACGACGATCTGATCCGCCAGCAGGTCGTCTGCGGACGGAGTTGCCGTCGTGCAGCAGCCCGGAGGGGACGGACATTGCCGGAGCCGGGCCGTGCGACTGTTGCCGTGGAGGCGCATGCTGCGGCCAGGACGGGGGTTGGCCGATGAAGAAGACAAGGTTCCGGACGGGTGCCGCTGCGGTGGGGCTCGTGCTGTTGTTCACCGTGGGGTGCAGCGGAGACGGCGATGGCGACGGTGGTGGCGATGCCGTACGGATCGAGGTCGACAAGGTCGTGGCGCTGGCCGACGAGTCGGTGCGGATCGAGGTCACCGGTCTGGACGCGGGTCAGGAAGTGACGGTCACGTCGCGGGCCACGGACCACGCGGGGACGTCGTGGTCGGGGCGGGCCGCCTTCGCGGCGGACGAGGCGGGGGCGGTGGACCTGACGCGGGCACGGCCGCGGTCGGGGACGTACGAGAAGGCCGACGGCATGGGGCTGTTCTGGTCGATGAACGCGCAGAAGGCACCGGCGGACGAGGCGTGGTTCTACGCGACGTGGCCGGAGGACCGACGGGCGTACGAGGTGCACCTGGCGGTCGAGGTCGACGGGAAGCAGGTCGCGGCCGAGCGGCTGACCCGTACGTGGATGAGCAAGGGCGTCGTGCACCGGCCGTTGACCGCGGCGAAGGACGGGGTCGTCGGCACGCTGTACCAGCCGGCTCCCGGAGCCCCGCGCCGCCCGCCGGTGCTCAGCTTCGGCGGCTCGGAGGGCGGACCGGGCGACAAGCACGCCGCCGCCCTGTTGGCCTCCCGCGGGCACCCCGTGCTCGCCCTGTGCTACTTCGGCTGCCCCGAGCGCCCCGAGAACCTGGAGCGGATCGAGCTGGAGTACTTCGCCGACGCGGCGCGGCTGCTGCACCGCGAAGCCGGCGCCGGTGCGCAGCGGCCGTCCGTCATCGGCAATTCGCGCGGCTCCGAGGCCGCGCAGCTCCTCGCCCACCACCACCCGGACCTGGTGCGGGACGTCGTCCTCTACGCCCCCAGCCGCGACACGAACCCGGGCATTCCCGACCCGAAGGTGCCGGCCTGGACGAAGGACGGCGAGCCGATCGAGCTCAAGCCCATCCCCCTCGACCGGGTACGGGGCACGGTCCTCGCGATCGGGGGCGGGAAGGACGGGCTGTGGCCGGCGGGGCCGTCGACGACCGCGATCGGCGAGCAGCGCGGCGCCTCGGGCCAGCAGCACCGGGCCCTGCTCTACCCGGATGCCGGGCACGGCGTCGGCACGTATCCGCACACCGCCGCGGGCTTGCGCAACAAGCACCACCTGACGGGCCAGGACGTGGACATGGGCGGCACCCGGGCCGCCGCCCAGCAGGCGCGGTCCGACAGCTGGCCCCAGGTCCTGGAACTGCTCCAGGACTGAGGAACCGCCCCCGCGTCGTGCTGCGGGGGCGGCGGGTCACCCGGTCAACGGCGCCGCCGGGGCTTCGGTGTCACCCGGCCTTCGGATCAGAGGAAGTTGAGCTTCCAACTGTCGATGTAGCGCCACGGGTTGGTCTCCTCGCCCCGCACCCTCAGCTTCCACGTGCCGTTGGCGGTCTCGCTGGACGCGTCGACGCCGGTGCTGGAGATGGTGGGACCGTTCTCAAGGGCCAGGTTGTTCACGAGCGGGTAGGTGCTGCCGTCCGGCGCCACCAGTTCCATCAACACATAGGCAGCGGCGACGTTCACATCGACGACGAGGATGTTGGAGGCCTTTCCGGGGACCCCGGTGACGGTGATCGGGGACTCGGCCACGGCGGGGCCGGCCGGGATGGGGTAGTCGGTGGTGTTCTCGAAGGTGGGACCGACCGGCCTCGGTGAACCGCCGGGCCGCGTGCCGACGTTGACGGCGCCCCAGGCGTCCGCGACCCGGTGGTGCGTCGAGGAGGACGCCCCGTAGAGGTCGGCCGCGGCCGCGAGGGTGGCGGCGCGCGCCCCGGCGTAGTCGGTCCTGGAGGTCATGTAGACGGTGAGGGCGCGGTACCAGATCCGCTCGACGGCGGAGCGGCCGATGGGAGTGACAGGCTGTCCGTCGTGGGTGGGGCTGTCGTAGGCGACCCCGTTGACGGTCTTGGCGCCGCTGCCCTCCGAGAGGAGGTAGAACCAGTGCATGGCCGGGCCGCCCACGTAGTACCCGTTGCCGCTGGAGGAGATGCGCGGGTGCCAGTAGTCCGTGCCCCTGATGTTCTTCGAGGGCCGGTCCATCTGGCGGTGCCGTGCGTTGAGGCCGCCTATGTCGACGTTCTCGCCGGTCAGGTAGTCGCCGGGGTCGCGGGAGTTGTCCGCGTGGAACTCGACGGCGGCGGCGAAGATGTCCATGGTCGCCCCCCAGAGCCCGGCTGACTCGCCGGAGTAGAACTTCGTGGTGTTGTTGATGAGTCCGGTGCCCAGCGCGTTGGCCGCCATGTCGATGGAGGTGTACGGAGTGGTGCCGCCGGGGCCGTAGATCACGCAGAAGCAGGAGTCCCACCAGTAGGCGCCGCGGCCGTGGACCGAGTCGTGCACCTTGCTGGAACCGCCGTCGCCGTCGTTGCGCACGCCGTAGCGCTGGTGCACCTCGGCGAAGTAGTCCCAGGTCACCTGGGCCCCGTAGGCGGCGTCAGCCGCGTCGGTCTGCCGGTTCGCCGAGGTGCCGTCGCCCCAGACGTTGTCCGTGCCGGTGACGAGGCGGCCACCGTAGCCGTAGCCGCCGGAGCCGTTCAGGAGGTCGTACGTCCGGTGCCCGCCCCGGGCGCTGTCGGTCATGTTGTACAGGGAGCCGTAGCGGGAGGTGCCCAGCTGCACGTCGCCGCTGTAGCGGGTGCGGCCGGTCCCGAGCGCGTCGGTCCTGGCCCCCTTCGCCTCGGCCTCCTTTGCCTCGGCCGGCTTCGCCTTGGCCGGCTGGCGGGCGGAACCGGCCTCCCGGGTGTCGGCGCTGGTGCCGGCGGCGTTCACCACCGCTTCGCGGCGGTGCAGTTCGACACCGGTGGTTGCGTCAGTGACGACGTGGAGTTCGCTGGGCATGCCGTCGGGCTGGGTGCCCTTGACGACGGTCTCCCAGGCCAGGACGGGACGGCCGCCGGCCGGCGCCCAGAGGACCTTGCGGGGGGCCTGGCCGAGCGCCGCGCCCTTGGTGCCCACCGCCTTCGCCCTCCCCAGTGAGAACGCGCGGGCCGATGCCGCGGTCCGGGCCGGGCTGGTGCCGGGGACGGCGATCCGGGCCTCGGTGGCCTTCGTCGCGCCCTTCATCCGGCCGGACGGGGCGGTGTGCACGACCAGGTCACCGCCGAGGACGGGTAACCCGTCGTAGGTGCGTTCGTAACGGGTGTGCAGGGTGCCGTCGGCGTCCTTGAGGACGCTGCGCGGCACGAGCTGCTCCTTGGCTCCCAACCCGAGCGCGCTCCCGGTGGCGGCGCGGGCCGCGGTGGCGTCCGCGAGGAGCTTGGCCTGTTCGGCCGGGCTGATGCGCACGGGCAGCGCGCCTGCCCGGGGAGACGCGGCGGACGCGGCAGGTGCGTCGGTCGCGGAAGGTGCGGCTCCCGCGGTGGCCGGCGGCAGGACCACCGCGAACAGGGCGATACCGGTGAGCAGGGCCGTGGCTGCTGATGCTCTACGAGGAAGTGGCGTCATCTGAACTCCTCTGCGTCGGCCGTGGGTCACGGCCGTGACGGGGCCCGTCGGCGAGGTTCCCGACGGCGGGATGTCCGGTGCCTGTGCGGGCCCTTCGGGAGGGCTCACGAGGGGGGGTGTCCTCGTGATGCGCGATTGACGGGATGTCTGCCGAAGAGCCACCGGCAGCGTGACACCCGAGGTACTCATGTGACAGAAGTGATCAGTGAATTGGCCGTAACTCACCCTCCATCACCAGAGCACGGACGGCATCGACGTCGACCAGACCGTGCAGGCCGGCAAGGACGGGTTCCAGCTCAACTCCGCCGGCGGCCCGACGGCGCCCCTCCGGCGTCGTCCACGGCGGCGGCTATCACGTCGCGCTCGTCGCCCGTGATGGCCGAATACACGAGATGGCCCTGAAGACGCCGGACGGCCCCGTGACCGTCATGGCGTGAGACCGATCTCCCCGCCACCGGTGACGGCCCGGGGGCGCCCGTCATGGTGCCGGCGCCTCGGGTCCGGCGCTCGTCGGGACCTCCGGGCGGGGGTCGGCGTCGGGGGCGGCGGGAGCGGCGGGCGCGTTCTCGGGGAGTGTGAACCAGCGCCGGAGTCCGGTGTCGTACAGATGGGCGGGCCGGCCCTCGATGCCGCTCGTGCGGAACGGCACTCCGCCGTCGTCGATCCGCACGGTCCCGGAGCGGTCGCCGGTGCTCCACTCCAACTCCAGGTACCAGTCGCAGTCGCACGTCACCGTACGTCCGGTGACCATCAGGACCTCGGGGTCCCGGATCGAGATCCGGTAGGGCAGGGACACCGCGGGGATCTCCACGCCGGAGTCGTTGCCGGGTACGGAACGGGCCACCGGGCGGGCGGCGTCGAGGTCGACGTCGAAGCTGCGGGGCGTCATCGTGCCCCCGCAGCCCATGCCCATCCCGTAGACGTTGCCGCGGTGCGGGGGACGCTGGGCGGCCATCCGCACCCGGAGCGCCTGGATCACCACCGCCTGCTCACTGCGGCCCTGGAGGGTCAGCCTGATCAGGGTGTCGCCGCCGTGCACCGCGCCCAGGGAGCGGGCCCACGGCTCGGCGTCGGACACGGAAGGGGGCGGGGGGACCGCTGACGGCGGGCGGTCGACGACGTAGGAGTGGTTGCAGCCGCCCGTCCAGAGGTGGTCGTCGACGTTCCAGGTGAACGGCACGACACCGCTTCGGGACTTGGCGGCCCCCGTGGACTCCGAGGGTGCGGTACGGGAGCCGGTGCGGCTCGGGCCCCCGGGGTCCGAGGCGCCGGTCGGCCGGCCGGAAGCGGACGCGCGGGGCGTGGCGGACGGGCCGGGCGTGGGGCCGGAGGCGAACGCCGAGGGGGCCGCGGCGCCCGCGTACCGCGGGGTGGGGACGTGCCCCGGGCCGCCCGCGCCTTCCAAGGAGGACGGCGCGAGTTCGAACGGCGGCAGGACGAGGAGGGTCAGCACGGTCGCGGCGGCGACCAGTCCGGCGGCACGGGCGACGCGACGCCGCTGCGGCGGCCCTGGCGCGGGTGGGTGCTCATCCCGAACGGGTACGGGGACGGCGCCGGGGCCCGGCTCCGCCTCCCGCTCTGGTTCCGGATCCGGCGCTGGCTCCGGATCCGGCGCTGGTTCCGGCTTCCCGGTCGTGCTCCGCTCCTGCGCCCCGGCCGCCGCACTCGTCTGACGTCTGCGGCGCTCTCCGTCCGCCAGCACCCAGAGGCGGTGCAGCGAGACGAGGTCCTCGCCCCGACAGCCGCACAGCCGTGCCAGCCGCTCCACGGGGGTGAACTCCAGCGGCACGATGTGACCGGAGCAGTAGCGGTGGAGGGTCGATGCGCTGACGCCCACCCGACGGGCCAGAGCGCCGTAGCTGTGCCCCGACGCCTCCCGCAGCTCCCGCAGTCGACGGGCGAATGCCTCGGTCTCCGACTCTAACGTGCTCAACCGTTCCAGCCCCCCGGCGTTGCGGGGCGGCGTTCCACCCCTGTCGGATATTCCCACGTGAATGGGGGTGGAATGGTTCCACCGTTCCACCAGCGGACGGAACGCTTGTCGCCGTTCGCCGGCGCTGCCGAAGCTGTTGATCGTCACATCGACCACTCAGCAGGGGGAAGCGACTCATGAAGAAGGTTCGCATCGCCGCCGTGGCACTGGCCGCCGCGGCGTGCCTCGTCGGAGGCGTCACGTCCGCCCAAGCGGCTCCGGTCGGGGCCGGAGCAGCCTCGGCGAGCACGCTCGTCGTGCCCGAGGTGAGGACGTTCACCGGCACCGGCATGGGCGTCTCGCAGGTCCAGGCGGTGGACAGCGCGGTCCGGTTCACCTACACGATCGCCCAGGGGTACGGCTGGCAGGCGAACCAGTGCTACGTGCACTCCACCAGCGTCAGGTCGATCGGCGGCGGCTTGTACTCCGCGGTCGCCAACTTGTTCTGCCAGCGCTGAGCCACGCCGCTTCCACCGATCCCACTGTCTCAGCCGTTCCGGCTGCCGCAGCTGCTCCAACAGAAAAGGAACACCGACATGACCTCGATCCTCGCCCGAACTGGCGTTGCCCTGGCGATCGCGGGCCTCGCCGCGTTCACACCGACCGTCGCGCAGGCCGACGTCAGCGTCCAGGAGACGCAGGCGTTCACGGGCTCCTCGTACGAGCAGAGCTCCGGCAAGGCGAAGCGGGAAGCCGAGGCCCAGGCCCGTCGCTACGCCCTGCTCAGCGGATACAACAACGACCAGTGCATCCTGCTCTACTCGTACTCCGACGGGGCCGGGTTCGGCTGGTGGTACGGCTACGCCGGCATCAGGTGCACCCGTTGACCCGCATGCGGTGACGCCGTCCGCGGGACGGTGCCGAGGACCCCTTCCGATCGTGCAGATCGGACGGGGTCCTCCCGTCATGCGGGTCGCTTCCAGCAGGCCACCAGCACCGCCGCCGCGGCCGTGAGCCCGGCCGCTGTCAGGGCCAGGGAGGCGGAGTGGCGGTCCACGACGACTCCGCCGAGCAGCGCTCCGAGCGAGATGGTGGCCTGGAACGAGGCGGTGAACAGGACGGACGCCGCTTCCGGCGCGGCGGGCGCGGCACGGGCGAAGGAGGCGCTGGAGCAGACCGGAACGGCTCCGTACGCAAGGCCCCACAGGGCCAACAGGCCCAGCGCGCCGACCGTCGAACCCCCCAGTGCCGGCAGCGACAGCGTGGCGAGCGAGAGCAGGGCCGCGGCGGCGGCGAACGCGGCCCGGGGGCTGCGCCCCACGGCCGCCGCGCCGAGGAAGGTGCCCGCCGTGCCCGCGGCGCCGAAGACGAGCAGGGCGACGGTGATCAGGTCGGGTCCCGCTCGGGTGACCTGCTCCAGGAACGGGGTGACGTAGGTGTACGCGCCGAAGTGGGCCAGCACCAGGAGGAACGTCAGCGCGAGGGCGACACCGGCTCCGGGCCCGCGCAGCGCGGCGCGCAGGACGGCCGGCCTCGTGGTGGCGGAGGCGGGCAGCGCGGGCACCGTGAGGACCAGCAGCGCACACGTCGCCAGGGTGAATCCGCCCATGGCGGCGAAGGCCGTTCGCCAGCCCGCGGTGTCGCCGATGAGGGTGCCCAGCGGGACGCCGAGCACGGACCCCACGGGCACGGCGGCGAAGATGACCGCCGTCGCCCGGCCCGCCGTCCGCGCGGGCACCAACCGGCGGGCCAGCCCGGCGCCGACCGACCAGAAGCCGCCGATCGTGATCCCCACCAGCACCCGGGACACCAGGACCAGCCAGTAGCTCGTCGCGGCAGCGGCCAGGAAGTTGGCGAGCGCCAGCAGCAGGAGGAAGGCCGCCAGCATCCGCCGCCGGTCGAACCGGGACGTGGCCACGGTGACCAGCGGCGCGGCGACCGCGGCGACGAAGCCCGGCAGCGTCATCGTCAGGCCCGCCGTGCCGTCGGAGACGGCGTACGCGTCACCGATCGAGGTGAGAAGGCCGATCGGCAGGATCTCCGTGGTGACGATGGAGAAGATCCCGAAGGCCACCGCCACGACGGCGGGCCAGGACCCCCGCGCCGGTGGGGGCGCCAGCGCGCCGAGCCCGCTGGTGGCGCCGGCGGGGGAAGGAGTGTTGACCGCGGACATGAGCCCCGTCCTGCTGTGGTGTCGGGTGGACGACCACCAGTGCAGCAACGACGGCTGCGGCACTCCGGCAGGTTTGCGACACCGCGGTCGGCGCGGACGTGGACGTCGGATTCCTGCCGGAGCCCGCAGGCCGTCGCGCGGGGCCCGTGGCCGTGCTCCGTCAGCTCACGCCCCCTCGGCACACGCTGATCACGAGGTACGACTCCCCGACCTCCGGCGGCCTCGTCCACGAGCGGGTGGTGAACCAGTGCAGTCGTCCCCGCCTGATCGCGTGGCGCGGCAGGTGGACGTCGAACGCACCGGTCAGCGCTTCCAGAAGCGGCCGTTCCGCCTGAGCGACGTCCTCCCCCGCACCGAAGAAGCGGTCCGGGTCGAGTGCCTGCGGTATCGCGCCGGTGCGGCGGATCTCTGCGTCCGCGTACGTGAAGGCGTACTGCTCGACGCCGTCCTGCGCGACGGAGAGGTGGAAGAACAGGTCCCCACCGGACCTCAGATCGCCCCACACGGCCACCGCGCGGGTGCCCGCGCTGGCTGCCGCGGCCGGGGAGACGAGGCGCTGCGGGGCGAAGGCCGCGGGGTCCCCGTCGAAGGCGAAGCTCCAGCCGGGGCCGGCCCGGCCGACCGCCATGAGGGCCCTGTCGTCGTAGGACGACAACTCCACCGTCCCGGGGGCCGTTCGGTGTCGGGCTTCGTCGTACGTCATGAGCTCGTCCAGCGCCGTCCCGTTCCCGTCCGCGAGGCGTCCGGGCAGGTCCCGCGGCTGCACGCCCTCGACCAGGACGAACCGGTAGGACGTGCGGTCGCCGTACGGTTCGGGGGTCGCGAGCCACGCCAGGCCGTCCGGGTCGAGTCCGGCCGTCGGCACCGGAGTCTCGCCCGCCTGGCCTCCCCTGGGGGTGGCCAGCAACTCGCGGCCCCGTTCCGGAGTCAGCAGGGGTCCCAGCAGGGGGTCGGCCAGCCAGCCCAGCGGTACCAGGTGGTCCGGGCCCAGCGGTTTCCACTGGGGCAGGGCTGCCATGAACGTCCGCCACGCCCCGTCGGTGTCACCCCCGCGCGCCAACTCCCGCGCTCGTTCGACCGCTTCTCCGAAGGGGCCGTCCGGGGCGTACCGGTGGGTGGCGGTGCGCATCTGCGCCGCGGGGCCCGTCAGCATCTCGTGCGCGTAGCGCGGGTCGGTCGCCACGCCCCGGAAGGTCACCGTGGAGGTCTGACCGAGCAGGCTGCGTATCTGGTCGCCCAGCCCCGCGGCCCGCGGTCTGCCGTACTCGTTCGCCTCGTCCAACGCGGCCAGGGCCCCCTCCCAGTCGCCGCGCAACGCGTCCAGCCGGGCCTGCGCCATGGTGGCGTCCAAGGCGCGCGTCGTGTCGTTGACGAACTCCGGCTCCCCTTCGCCCGAACACGACCGCAGGTTGTGGAACTGCTTGTGCATGTCCCGCATGAACACGGCGAAGTTCGTGAACCGCTCCGGTGGCGCGGCCCGCCAGCCCGCCCAGGTGTACACGGCCCACTCGCCGTCCTCGTCCACGTCCTCGGGGTCCAGGAGGACGTAGGTGGCGTCGGACTCGACGTCGAGCTGGAGCCCGCGCAGCCACAGCTCGGCCTCCCAACGCTCCTCGGGTCCGGTGTCCTCGTCCATGCCCTCCTCGAAGATGTCCGTGAGCCCGGACGCGTTGTCGTGCCAGCGCGCCTCCGCGGTGCCCGCGAGCAGCGACACGAATCCGCCGGCGTGCTGCCATCCGTCGGTGACCTTGAGGAACTCCCGGTACGACGGCGGCATCGGTACGCCGAGACGCTTCTCCATGGCCACGATCCGCTCCTCCGAAGCGGGCGGGAACCCTAACCACCGGGACCGCTGGGCGGCTTCGTCGTCCTCGCGCACCGGCTCCCGCTCGGGCAGGGAGTCCGCCCACTCACCGCTCCATCGGAGCAGGAACGGCCGCCAGTTGAAGGGCGTCGGGCCCGTCGTGTTCGTCGTGTTCGTCATGCGTTTGATGCTGTCAGTGACCACTGACAGTGCCGTCGAGGGCCGGACGCCCACCCCGCTGCGCAACGGGGCTGCCCGGACGGGCACGGCTCTGCTACCGTGCCACGCATGTTCCCCTTCCGTGTTTAGGAGCCAGTGCCGACCGCGCCCGTCGAGGCGCGGTTTCCGCTGCCCTGAACACGTTTGAGTGCCGCCGGTGCGGCGCTGTCTCCGAGGGACATCATCATGTCTTCGTCTTCCACGGCCCCTTCGTATGCGGCTGTGTTGCGCACCCGCTACGCCTGCCGCACCTTCGGTGCGGCCCTGTTGGGCCGGCTCTCCTATGGAATGGTCTCGCTGTCGCTGGTGTTGGCGGTCAAAGAGGCCACCGACTCCTACGCCGTGGCCGGCACCGTCACGGCGCTGTTCGCGCTGACCAGCGTCTTCCTCTCGCCGACCCGGGCCGCGCTGGTCGACCGGTACGGGCCGCGCCGGGCACTGCTCCCCATGTCCGTCGCCTATGCGCTGTTGCTGACCGCGCTGGCCTTCGCGACGTCCTGGCCGGGCGCTTCGGGCGTTCTGCTCGGGATCCTGGCGGTGCCCGCCGGCGCGTGCACGCCGCCGCTCGGGCCGGTGATGCGGACGGTCTGGAGCGATCTGCTGCCCGACCGGCAGATGTTGCAGCGCGCGTACAGTCTCGACGCCGTTGCCGAGGAACTCCTCTTCGTCACGGGTCCGTTGCTGGTGGGGCTGCTGGTGCAGGTCTCCACGGCGTCGGTCGGACTCGGGATGAGCGCGGCGCTCGTCCTGACCGGAACGCTCGCCCTGGTCTCGTCGCCGGCGGTCCGCGCCTGGGTCGGCCGCAAGAGGGCTCCCGACGGGCCGGCGCCCGCCGATGGGGCCGCTGCCGAGGCGCAGCCCGCCGCGTCGTCGCGCCGGCTGCTGTGGGATGCCCCCGGGCTGCGGCAGGCGGTCGTCGTCTCCGGCGCCGTGGGCATCTGTCTGGGCGCGTTCGAGTTCCTGGTGATCGCCTTCGCCGACGCGCATCACGAGCCCGCGGCGGTCGCCTGGATCCTGGCCGCGCTGTGCGGGGGCAGCGCCATCGGCGGCCTGGTCTACGGGGCCGTCTCGTGGCGCGCCTCCAGCAGGGTGCGGTTGGCGTCCGTCGCGGGGGCCCTCGGGCTGACGCTGGCCGCGACGGGGCTGTCCCCCCATCCGTACGTGCTCATCGTGTGGGCGGCGCTCGGGGGGCTGTTCGTCGCCCCGGCCATCTCCACCGCCTATCTGATCGCCGACGAGAGCGCCACTGCGGCCACCCGCACCCAGGCGGGTGCGTGGGTCAACACCGCGTTCAACGCCGGTTCGGCGGGGGCGACGGCCGCCGTGGGGCTTCTGGTGGGCCGTCTTCCCCTGTCCGTGTGCTTCGCGCTGGCCGCGGTGCCGGTCGTGGCGTCCGCGGCGACGGCCCTGCACCGGCCGCGCCGTCCCGCTCCCGACTCGGGCGCCTCGCCGGCGTCGAAGGGGGCGCAGGCACCGGGCGCGGAACGGCAGACGTCCGTCAAGAAGTGAACGACCCGGTCCCAGTGGTTCCGTCCGTGCGCCCCGCGAGCCCGTCGGTCCAGGTCCGGACCGCTCGGGCCGTGGTGGCGGCGTGGTCCTCCACGATCGTCCAGTGGTCGCCCGGGACCTCCGCGGTGTCGTACGAACCGGGCCAGGGCGCCTGTCCCGGACGCCCGATCGGGGCGTCGCCGTCGGCGGCGCGGATCACCAGGGCGGGTACGTCGAACGGGTCAAGGGGTTCGGGATGCCAGCCGCGGAGCATCTGGGTGTAGGAGCCGAACGCGGTCAGGGCCATGTCGTCCACCGCCGTGTCGAACTCCGTTCCCATCGCCAGGGCCATCCGGGCGGGCAGGGCGAGCAGCCACGGCTCGTCCTCCCGTTCGGGGGTCACGTGGTGGCTGTCGAGGAGGACCAGACCGGCCGGCGGGGTGCCGGTGGCCGCGAGCCGGGCGGCGACCGCGTGGGCCGGGCAGCCGCCCATCGACCAGCCGACGAGGACGGGGCGGCGCCCGCCCAACCGTTCGCGCAGGGTGGCCGTGTGCAGGTCCACCAGGGTCGACCAGTCGCGCGGCGCCGCGTCGCCCGAGGCGATCCCCGGGTGCCGCACCTCCAGTACGTCCCGGTCGTCCTCGAAGTGGCGGGCGAACGCGGCGTACCAGGGCCTGCCGAGGGTCGGGGAGAAGCCGGGGAAGCACACCAGCGGCGGCCGGTCCGGTTCGCCCTTGGCCAGGTGGAGCGGGTCCACGGCGTGCGCGGCGGCGTCCTCGGGGCCGAAGCCGGGGACGGCGAGGGAGGCGGTCACGAGCAGGTGCATCGCCGAGACGACGTCCCCCGTCGCGCACACGCGGCGGTAGAGGGAGGCGAGGGTCTGGGGGGACCGGGTCGCCGCGGGGCGCGCCGGCTCGGCGGCGGCCCCGCCCTGCGGGGGCGGTGCCTCGGACAGCCGGGTGAGCAGGTGGTCCGTCAGCTGCTGGCAGGTCGGCAGGTCGAAGGTGAGGGTGGGCGGCAGGTCCAGGCCGGTCAGCAGGCCCAGCCGGTTGCGCAGTTGTACGGCGGCCAGGGAGTCGAGGCCGAGTTCGCCGAGGGCGCGGTTGGGCGTGACGGCGGCGGCGCCCCTGTGTCCGAGCACGTCGGCGACGGCCTCGCGGACCAGGGCGAGCAGGGCGGGAGCGCGGTCGGCGGCGGGCAGTTGCGCCAGTCGTCCGTGCCAGGCGCCGGGCGTCTCGTCCGGCACCGGGCCGGTGTCCTCGGAGCGGGTGGCGACCTTGGCCGGCGGAGGGACGAGGTCGTGCAGGGGCGGCGGGACGGCGCGGCGGGACCGGGAGGCCGTCGGGTCCAGCGGCAGCGGCGCGAGGACGGGCTCCCCCGTCGTCAGGGCGGCGTCGAACAGCGCAAGACCCTCGGCCGCGGTGACGGCCCGGAGCACGCCGTCGTCCGTCCGGCCGGTGCGGGCGGCCATGCCCCCGCCGCCCGCTCCCCACGGTCCCCACGCCAGCGACAGCGCGGGCAGTCCCCGGGCCGTACGGTGCAGCGCGAGGGCGTCGAGGAAGGAGTTCGCGGCGGCGTAGCCGGCCTGGCCGGGGTTGCCGAGGAGGCCCGCCGCCGAGGAGAAGAGCACGAACCGGGCGAGGGGCAGGTCCTCCGTCAGCTCGTGCAGGTGCCAGGCCGCGTCCGCCTTCGGGCGCAGGACGGCCGCGATGCGGTCGGGTGTCTGTCCTTCCAGCACGCCGTCGTCGAGGACGCCCGCCGTGTGCACCACGGCCGTCAGGTCGGCGCCGTGCTCGGCGATCAGCCGGGCCAGTGCGGAGCGGTCGGCGGCGTCGCAGGCGACCACGTCGACCCGGGCGCCGGTCTGCTCGATGCGTTCCACCAACTCCCGTGCGCCGGGGGCGTCCGGGCCGCTGCGGCTGGTGAGCAGCAGTCGCCGTACGCCGTGACGCTCCGACAGATGGCCGGCGAGCAGGGCGCCGAGGGCTCCCGTGCCGCCGGTGATCAGCACCGTGCCGTCGGCCGGGAACGTGCCAGCCGGCGCGGGCCCGGCCGGTGCCGGTCGGGTCAGCCGGGGTACGTGCACCGTGCCGGCACGGACCGCGAGTTGGGGTTCGTCGCTCGCCAGGACGGCCGACAGCCGGTGCAGGGACTCCGGGTGGTCGTCGACGTCGAAGAGGGCGAGGCGGCCGGGGTATTCGGACTGGGCGCTGCGCGCCAGCCCCCAGACGGCGGCGGCGGGCAGGTCCGGGTCCGGTCCGGTGGCGCCGCGGGTCACCAGGACCAGGCGCGTTCCCGGGGCCAGGGCGGGCAGTCGACCGCGCAGCAACTCCAGGGCGCGGGTGACCAGGTCGTGCGCGGCGGCCGTCGGGTCCGCGGCCGGGCCGGGCGGGGCCAGTGACACGACGATGGGGACGGGGACGGGCGCACCGCCGCCGGGCGGCACGGACCGCATCGCGTCGGGGAGCGCCGTCGCCAGGCCGAGGTCGTCCGGCGTGCTCATCTCCCAGGTGGTCGGGGGTGGTTGTGCCCCGCCGAGAGGCTTCCACTGCGGCCGGTACAGCGGCTCGGGCCGGGGCGCGGCGCCGGCGTCGCTCACCGGGCGGGTGGTCAGTTCTGCCACCCGCAGCACCGGCCGTCCGGCGGGGTCCGTGAGGTCCGCCGCAACGGTGTGGTCCCCGGTGGGCCGCAGCCGGACCCGTACGGCGGTGGCACCGGCGGCGTGCCGACCGACGCCCCGCAGGGCGAACGGCAGCCGACCGGTCCCGGCCGGCCGTCCCGGTTCCGCGGGGAGCAGCAGCGAGGCGTGCAGGGCGGCGTCGAAGAGGGCGGGGTGGAGGTCGTAGCGCTGCGCGTCGGCTCCGGTGTCGTCGGGGAGGCGTACGTCGGCGAGCAGGTCGTCGCCGTGCCGCCACAGCGCCCGTACGCAGCGGAACGCCGTGCCGTACGCGTGCCCCGCCGCGGCCAGGCGCTCGTACGCCCCGGTCAGGTCGACGGGCACGGCGTCGGCGGGCGGCCAGGACTCCTCGTCGCCGGGCGCCCGGTCGGGGTCTGCGGTCGAAGGGCCGAGACGGCCGGTGGCGTGGTGGGTCCAGGCACCGAGGGGGCCGTCGTCCCCGGGGCGCGCGTGCACGTCGACGGTCCTGCGGCCGGAGGGGTCCGGTGCGCCGAGCGCCACCTGCACCTCGACGTGCCCGTCGGGGCCGGGCAGGTGCAGCGGGAGGAGCAGCGTCAGCTCTTCCAACTCCCCCAGGTCGCAGGTGGCGCCGGTGGTGAGGGCGAGGTCGGCGAGCACGGTGGCGGGCACCAGCACCCGGCCGTGCACGACGTGGTCGCGCAGCCAGGGCTGCCCGGCTTCCGACAGTCGGCCGGTGCTCAGCAGGCGGTCCGTGTCGGGCAGGCTCGTGGTCGTGGTCAGCACGGGGTGGCCGGTGGTGGGCGCGGTCGGGTGGGCGGGACCCGTGGCGGTGGCGTCGGGCACCGCCAGCCAGTGGCGGGCGCGCTGGAAGGGGTAGGTGGGCAGGTCGATCCGCCGGGCGGGCGGGCCGGAGTGCCCGCGTCGGACGGCTTCCCAGTCGACGGGGATGCCGTGCACGTGCAGCCGGGCGAGGGCCGTCAGGAGGGTGCCGGGCTCCGGGTGGCCGCGCCTGGTCGTCGCGGTGAACACCCGGTCCCCGACCTCCCCGACGGTGCTCAGCGCGGCCGAGGTGAGGTGGGCGGCGGGGCCGACTTCGAGGAAGGCGCTCACCCCCGCCTCGTCGGCGAGGTGGCGTACGGCGTCGGCGAAGCGCACCGGCCGGCGGGCGTGCCGGACCCAGTAGTCCGCCGAGCGCAGGTCGTCTCCGGTGGCGGGGCGTCCGGTGAGGGTGGAGACGACGGGGATGCGGGGCTCGTGGAACGCGACGCGCGACGCGGCCCCGGCGAGGCCGGTCAACACCGGTTCGACCAGCGGGGAGTGGAAGGCGTGGTGGGTGCCCAGGCGTTCGGTGCGGTGGCCGCGGGCGGCGAAGGTCAGCGCGACCGCCGCCACCGCCGGCTCCGCCCCGGAGACGACGATCGACCGGGGGCCGTTCACCGCGGCGATCGCCACCGGCCCGGCCGCCGCGGGAGTCCTCTGGAGTTCGGCCGTCACCTCGTCCTCGGTGGCGTCCAGGACGACCATGGCGCCGTCGGCCGGCAGTCGCTGCATCAGCCGGCCCCGGGCGGCGACCAGGTCGACGGCGCCGTCCTCGGTGAGGACGCCGGCCACATGGGCCGCGGCCAGCTCACCGACGGAGTGGCCGGCCAGGACGTCGGGCCGTACTCCCCAGGAGGCGAGCAGCCGGAACAGGGCGACCTCGAACGCGAACAGGCCGGCCTGGGCGACGTCGGTCCGGTCGAGGGCGTCGGCGTCCCGGCCCGGCGCGGGCCACAGGCTCTCGCGCAGCGGCCGGTCCCCCACGCCGACGGCGTCGAACCGGGCGCACAGCGCGTCGAAGGCGTCGGCGAAGACCGGGTGCGCGGCGTGCAGTTCCCGGCCGAGGCCCGGGCGTAGTGAGCCCTGGCCGGTGAAGAGCAGGGCCAGCCGGGGCGCCGTGCGGACCGGGGCGGGGGCCGTCGTCGCGGCGGCGAGCCGGTCCAGTTCGCCCAGCAGTGCGACACGGTCGTGGGCGGGCACCGCCGCCCGGTGGCGGAGCGCGGCGCGGGTGGTGGCAGCCGAGAACACCACGTCCCCGAGGGGCTGTTCGGGCCGTTCCCGAAGGAAGGCGGCGGTGCGCCGGGCCTGGGCGCGCAGGGCGTCCGCGTCGGCGCCGGACAGCAGGAACGGCAGTTGCGCGGCGGCCGGCCCGTGCTCGCCGTCGGCTGCCGCGTCCCGCTCCGCGGCGACCTCCTCCAGGATGACGTGCGCGTTGGTGCCGCCGATGCCGAAGGCGGACACCGCGGCGCGGCGCGGCTGGCCGGGCGCGGGCCGCCACGGCTGCTCCCGGGTCAGGGGGCGGAGGGCGCCGGAGGCCCAGTCGACCCCGGGGGACGGCTCGTCGAGGTGCAGCGTGCGCGGCAGCACGCCGTGCCGCATCGCGAGCACGGTCTTGATGACTCCGGCGACACCGGCCGCGGCCTGGGTGTGTCCGAGGTTGGACTTGAGGGAGCCGAGCCACAGGGGGCGGTCGGCCGGGCGCTCGGGCCCGTAGGCGGCGAGGAGCGCCCGGGCCTCGATGGGGTCGCCGAGGGGGGTTCCGGTGCCGTGGGCCTCCACGGCGTCGATGTCGGCCGGGGTGAGCCCCGCGGACGCCAGCGCGTCGGCGATCAGCCGCTCCTGGGCGGATCCGCTGGGCGCGGTCAGGCCGTTGGACGCGCCGTCCCCGTTGACGGCGGAGCCGCGGAGCACGGCGAGCACCGGGTGTCCGTTGCGCCGTGCGTCGGAGAGCCGTTCCAGCAGGACCAGTCCGATGCCCTCGCCCCAGGCGGTGCCGTCGGCGGCGGCGGAGAACGGCTTGCAGCGGCCGTCCGGGGCGAGCCCGCGCAGCCTGCTGAACGCGACGAACGGCGCCGGGCTGGCCATGACGGTGGCGCCGCCGGCGACGGCGAGGGAGCACTGCCCCGAACGCAGCGCCCGCGCCGCCCAGTCCATGGCGACCAGCGACGAGGAGCAGGCGGTGTCCACGGTCACCGCGGGCCCCTCCAGGCCGAGGGTGTAGGAGATGCGTCCGGACGCCACGCTGCCGGCGGAGCCGAGCGCGAGGTGGGCCTCCTGCTCGTGGCCGCCCCGGTGCAGCAGTCGGCCGGCGTAGTCGCCGTGCATCACGCCGACGAAGACGCCGGTGTCGCTGCCGCGCAGGGCGGTGGGGGCGATGCCCGCCCGTTCCACCACCTCCCAGGCGGTCTCCAGGAGCAGCCGTTGCTGGGGGTCGGTGGCCCGTGCCTCCCGGGGCGACAGGCCGAAGAAGGCGGCGTCGAAGTCGGCGGCGCGGCGCAGGAATCCGCCGCGCCGGGTGGTCGAGGTGCCGGGCCGGTCGGGGTCGGGGTCGTACAGGGAGGCCAGGTCCCAGCCGCGGTCGGCGGGGAACGCGGAGGTGGCGTCGGCGCCGTCGGCGAGCAGCCGCCACAGCTCCTCCGGCGTACGGACGTCGTCGACGGGTCCCGGGAAGCGGCAGGCCATCGCGACGACGGCCACCGGTTCGTCGGGCACCCGGGCCGCCCCGCGCCCGTCGGCCGGGCGGGCCTGCGGGCGCGGGGCGCCGAGCAGCGCGTCGGACACGAAGTCGGCGACCGCGCCGGGGGTCGGCCGGTCGAAGACCAGGGTCGGGGGCAGGTCGAGTCCGGTGGCCGCGGTGAGCCCGTCGCGCAGCAGTACGCCCTGGAGGGAGCCGAGTCCCCGGTCGGCGAAGGTCTGCGCGGGGTCGGGCTCGCCGGCCCGGGCGTCGTCCGCCGCGGGCGTGGCGTCGAGGACGAGCCGCAGCACCGCGCGGCGCCGTTCGGCGGCGGGCAGGGCGAGCAGCCTGGCGCGCAGTTCGGCGCGGGTGTGCGCGCGGTCGTGTGCGCGGGCCTCGGCCAGCAGGGCGGCGAGCACGGTGCGTCGGACCTTGCCGGAGGAGGTACGGGGCAGGGGTGCGCTCGTGCGGAACTCGTCCGGCACCTTGAACGCGGACAGCCGCCGGCGGCACGCGGCCCGCAGCTCCGCGACGTCGATCCCCTGCGGGCCGGGGACGACGAACGCGACCGGGACCTCTCCCAGCACGTCGTGGCGGCGGCCGACGACGGCCGCGTCCGCGACGCCGGGGCAGGACAGCAACACCTTTTCCACGTCGACCGGGTTGACGTTCTGGCCGCCGCGGATGATCAGGTCGACCGCGCGCCCGGTGACCCGCAGCCCGCCGTCCGGGGTGCGGTGGCCGAGGTCGCCGGTGCGGTACCAGCCGTCCCGCAGCGCCTGCGCCGTGCTGTCGGGGCGGTCGTGGTATCCGGTCATCAGACCGGGGCCGCGCACCCAGATCTCGCCCTCGTCGCCGTCCGCGACGGTGTCCCCCGACGTCGGGTGGGTGATCTTCACGTCCATGCCGGGCAGCGGGCGCGGCACCCGGTCCGGGCCCGGTGCGCCGGGCAGGGCGAGCGTGATCTTGCCGCTGGCCTCGGTGGAGCCGTAGCCGTCGAGCAGCGGGGCGCCCAGCAACTCCTCCGTCGCGGCGAGCAGTTCGACCGGGCAGGGCGCTCCCCCGGTGAGGCAGACCCGCAGTCCGCCGGGGAGCGGTGGGGCCTCGCGCACCGCGCTCACCAGCAGGTGGTACGTGGCCGGTACGCCGGCCAGCATCGTGAAGGGCTCGTCCGACGGCTGGCGCCGCAGGGCTTCCGCGACGTCCACGCCCCGGTCCAGGAGGTGGGCGCTCGCGCCGGTGGCGACCACCGCGACGAGGCACAGCGACTGCGCGTAGGCGTGGTGCAGCGGCAGCGGCCACAGCAGCCGGTCCCGTTCGGACATGCCGAGGAGCGGTGCGTAGGCGGCGGCGGTGGACCACAGCAGGGCCCGCTGGGTCGTCACCGCGCCCTTGCGGGTGCCGGTGGTGCCGGAGGTGTAGAGGATCCACGCCGGCTCGTCGAGCCCGAGGTCGTCGCGCGGCGGCTCAGGGGCGTCGGTGCCGGCGAGGTGCTCGTACGGCACGGTCTGCGCGGGCTGCTCGGAGTGCGGTGCCGGCGGGCCCACGAGGACGCTGGCCCGCAGCCGGGGCCGGTCGTGCGCCGCCCGCTCCAGGCGCGCGAGGAGCGGCGCCTCGGCCACGGCCGCCACCGCGCCGCTGTCGGCGAGGACGTGGGCCAGCTCGTCGTCGGCGGCCCCCGGGTCCAGGGGCACGCCGACGGCGCCGGCCCGCAGGGCCGCGAGGAAGCCCTCCACCATCTCCAGCCGGCTGGGCAGACAGAGCAGCACCCGGTCTCCGCGGCGGACCCCGAGCCGGGCCAGATGGCCCGCGAGGCGGGCCGTGCGACGTTCCAACTCGGCCCAAGTAACGGACCGTTGTCCGGCGCTGAAGGCCGTGCGTCCCGCGCCGCGGGCGGCGTGCGCCCGTAGCGCCTCGGCCAACGGACGGACCAGTTCCGTGTGAACTTCCGCCATGCGCACCCCTCTTGCCGTCCCGGTCCCGACGCTCAACGACTATAGGCTCCAGGCGCGTTCGAACCGGGCCGGCACCCTATCCCCGAAGTGCGCATTTCTTGACGTCAGGTGGCGTGCACCGGGTCCACCGGGTGCTGGGCCAGGGCGTGCACCGTGACGTCCATCCAGGGCCACACCGGCAGCGAGGAGATGATCGCGTGCAGCTCCGTGGGGTCGGCGGCCCGCCACAGCCCCCAGTTCTCGGTGCGGCCGGGCACCCGCCACATGCGCACGAGGTGGCCTGCTTCGGCGAGTTCGGCGGCGCGGCGGCGCTCGGCGGTGGAGACGGCGTCCTTGTGGGCGGGGTCCATGTCGTGGGGCCAGACGATGTGGATGTTGACGAGGAATTCCATGGTGTCCTCTCCGGACGGGGCGGGGTGTGGGATGCGGGGATCGACGGGGTGGGGGCGGTCAGTCGCCGAAGGGGTCGACGGGGGTGCCGTGCTCGGTGACGACCGACTTGGTCTGGAGGAACTCCTGGACGGCTTCGAGGCCGTTCTCCCGGCCGAGGCCGGACTGCTTGTGGCCGCCGAACGGCACGGACCAGTGCAGCAGGCGGTAGGTGTTGACCCACACGACGCCGGCGTCCAGCCGGCCGGCCAGCCGGTGGGCGCGGGCTGCGTCCCGCGTCCACACCCCGGCGGCGAGGCCGTACTCCAGGGAGTTGGCGAGGGTGACGGCCTCGTCCTCGGTGGTGAAGGGCTGGACGGTGGCGACCGGGCCGAAGACCTCCTCGCGGCAGACCGCCATCTCGGACCGCACGCCGGCGAGGACCGTCGGCAGGTACCAGAAGCCGCCCTCGGCGTCGGGGCGGCGGCCCCCGGTCACGGCCCGGGCGCCGTCGCGCACCGCTCCGTCGACGTAACCCTCGACGCGGGCGAGCGCCGCCGCCGACGCGAGGGGGCCGACCTGGGTGCGCGGGTCCCTCGGGTCGCCCACCCGCAGCCCGCCCACGGCCCGGGCGAACCGGGCCAGGAACTCCTCGTACACCTCGGCCTGGACGAGGAGGCGCGAGCCGGCGACGCAGGTCTGTCCGGCGGCGGAGAAGGCGCCCTGGCGGGCCGCGGTCACGGCGGCGTCGAGGTCGGCGTCGGCGAAGACGACGTGCGCGGACTTGCCGCCGGCCTCGCAGACGTAGCGCTTCATCCGGGCCGCGGCGCGGGCGCCGAGGTCCCGGGCGACGGCGGTGCTGCCGGTGAAGGTGACCATCGCGACGTCGGGGTGGTCGGTGAGCAGCCGGGCCTCCTCGGCTCCCCCGATGACCGTGTTGACGACACCGGGCGGCAGACCCGCCTCCAGGGCGAGTTCGGCGAGGCGGACGGAGGACGCGGGGGCCTGCGGCGGGGGCTTGAGGACGACGGTGTTGCCGGCGGCGAGCGCGGGGGCCAGCTTCCAGGACCCCAGGGACAGCGCGCCGTTGAACGGGGTCAGGGCCGCGACCACGCCGAGCGGCTCCTGGCGGATCACCGCGTGCGCCGTGGCGCTGAGGGCGCGGGCCCGGTCCTCCAGGGTCTCGGCGACGCCCGCGTAGTAGCGGTACCAGCGGGCGAGGGCGGACACCTCGCCCCGCGTGGCGGCCAGCGGCTTGCCGTTGGCGAGGGTCTCCAGGGCGGCGAGTTCGTCCCGGTGGTCGGTGAGCACGTCGCCCAGGCGGTGGAGCAGATCGGCGCGGGCGTGCTGGGGCAGCCCGCCCCAGGACGGCGCGAGCAGTGCGCCGCGGGCCGCGGCGACCGCGGTGTCGACGGCGGCGGCGTCCTGGTGCGCGGTGCCCCAGGTCTCCCCCGTCGCGGGGTCCACCAGGGGGACCGCCGTGCCGCCGGCGGCCGTCCGGCGGCCGCCGGCGAACGACGTCCACACCGGGGCGGTCGGGGTGGCGCGGCTGTCGGATCGGGTCATCGTGCCGGGTTCCTTTCGGTCAGTGCGGCGCGCAGTTCGGGCGCCGCGTGGTGGTGGCAGGCCACGGTGCTGCCCTGCACCTCGGTCGGCGGCGGGGCTTCGGTGCGGCAGAGGTCGGTGGCGAAGGGGCAGGCCCGCTGGAAGCGGCAGCCGGGCGGCGGGTCGGCGGGGTCGGGCGGTTCGGTGCGGATGCGGGTCCCGGCGCCGGGCGCGGGCGCCCGGGGGTCGGGCAGGGGCACGGCGGCGAGCAGGGAGTGGGTGTAGGGGTGGCGGGGCGCGGCGAACACCTCGGCGCAGGGCCCGCTCTCCATGACGCGACCGCCGTACATGACGACGACGTGGTCGGAGATGTGTCGGACCACGCTCATGTCGTGGGAGATGAAGAGGAAGCTCAGGTCGCCGTCGTGGCAGAGGTCCTTGAGGAGGTTGACGATCTGGCCCTGGACGCTGACGTCGAGCGCGGAGACGATCTCGTCGCAGACGACGATGCGGGGTTCGACGGCGAGGGCGCGGGCGATGGCGGCCCGCTGGCGCTGTCCGCCGGAGAGTTCGTGCGGATGGCGGTCGGCGAGTTCGGGGGCGAGTCCGACGTGGCCGAGCAGTTCGACGGCGCGGGCCGCGGCCTCCTCCCGGGGGACGGTGCGGTGGACGTGGACGACCTCGCGGACGGTGGCGCCGATCGTCATCCGCGGGTTGAGGCTGGCGTACGGGTCCTGGTGGACGATCTGGACCGTGCGGGGCAGGGACTTGTCGGCGCGGAGTTCGGCGAGGGGCCGGCCCTCGATGAGGACGCGTCCCGCGGCGACCGGGGAGAGGCCGACCAGGGCGCGCCCGGTGGTGGTCTTGCCGCTGCCGCTCTCGCCGACGACCGCGACGATGCTGCGGGCGGGGACCGTGAAGGAGACGCCGTCCACGGCGCGCACGGTGCCGGTGGTGCGGCGCAGCACTCCGGTGCGGACGGGGAAGCGCACCTCCAGTTCCTCGACGGTGACGGCGGCGGGCGGCGCGGCGGTGCTCATGCGGGTGCTCCTGCGGGGTGCGGCTCGCCGGCGGCGGGCGCGGGGTAGGGGCAGCGGACCTCGTGGGCGGAGTCGGCGGCGGGCGCGCCGGGCGCCGCGATGAGGAGGGGTACGGAGTCGGCGCAGTCGGGGCGCGCTTCGGCGCAGCGCGGCTGGAAGGCGCAGCCGGGCAGCGGCGAGGCGGGGTGGGGCGGGAAGCCGGGGATGGCGGGCAGTCGGTCCACCTGGCGGTCCATCCGGGGGACGGAGGCCATCAGGGCGCGGGTGTAGGGGTGGGCCGGGTGGTCGAAGAGTTCGGTGGTGGGGGCGGATTCCACGATCCGGCCGCCGTACATGACGGCGATGTGGTCGGTCACCCCGGCGACGACGCCCAGGTCGTGGGTGATGAGGACGAGTGCCGTGCGCAGTTCCCGACGGAGGCGGTCGATCAGGCCGAGGACCTGGGCCTGGATGGTGACGTCCAGGGCGGTGGTGGGTTCGTCGGCGATCAGGAGGCGGGGTTCACGGCTGACGGCCATGGCGATGAGGACGCGTTGGCGCATGCCGCCGGAGAGCTGGTGGGGGTGGCTGCGGAGCCGTTCGCGCGGGCCGGGAATGCCGACGAGGTCGAGGAGTTCCGCGCACCGCGCGACGGCGGCGCGACGGCCGTAGCCGTCGTAGCGGATCAGGGGTTCGGCCATCTGACGGCCGATGGTCATGGCGGGGTTGAGGGCGGACAGGGCGTCCTGGGAGACCAGGGCGATGCCGCTGCCCCGTACCTCCCGCAGCTGCTTCGGGGTGAGCCGGGTGAGGTCGCGGCCGTCGAAGGAGATCCGGCCGGACACCTCGGCGCCCTCGTGGCCGAGGAGTCCGAGGACGGCCAGCACGGTCTGGCTCTTGCCGCAGCCCGACTCCCCGACGATGCCGAGGGACCCGCCTTCGGCGACGCGGAAGGAGACGTCCCTGACGGTCTGCACCGGGGCGGCGCCGGTGCGGTCGCGGTAGGCGACTTGGAGGTGTTCCACTTCGAGGACGGACACGTCGGTGCCTCTCCCTAGGCGAGCTTGATCTTGGGGTTGAAATACGCCTGGAGGACGTCCACCAGGAAGTTGATGAGGACGAAGGCGATGGCGATCATCAGGATTCCGCCCTGGACGAGGGGGATGTCCCGGGTGGACACGGCCTGGTGGAGCGCGAGGCCGAGGCCGGGCCAGGAGAAGACGGTCTCGGTGAGCACCGCGCCGCTGAGCAGGAAGCCGGCCTGGAGTCCGATGACGGTGATGACGGCGGGCATCGCGTTGGGCAGGACGTGGCGGGTGATGACGCGGAACTCGCCGACGCCGCGGGAGCGGGCGGTGCGCACGTAGTCGTTGCCGATCACCTCCAGGACCGCGGAGCGGGTCATCCGGGCGATCACCGCGAGGGACCAGGCCGCCAGGGTGATCACCGGCAGCACCAGGTGGGCGGCGACGTCGAGGAATCCGCCGCCTCCGCCGATGGAGGTCATGCCGGTGGCGGGGAGCATCCGCAGTTGGAGCGCGAAGACGACGATCAGCACCAGGCCGAACCAGAACGAGGGCACGGAGTTGAAGAAGAGGACGAGGACGTTCAGTCCGCGGTCCCGCAGGGAGCCCGGCTTCATCGCGGCCCAGGTGCCGATCGCCACGCCGAGGACGGTGGCGAGGACGATCGCGGTGCCGGAGAGCAGGGCGGTGTTGAGCAGCCGGTCGGAGAGCACCTCGGACACGGGCCGGCCGAAGGACAGGGAGCGCCCGAGGTCGCCGCCGAGGAGGTTGCCGAGGTAGGTGAAGTAGCGGGAGAGGGCGGGTTCGTCGAGGCCGAGGTCCGCCCGGAGGGCTTGGCGGTCCTCCTCGGTGGAGGTGGGTCCGAGCAGGGCGGTCGCCTGGTCGCCGGGGATGATCTGGCCGAGCCCGAAGGTGGCGACGGTCACCCCGAGGACGACGGGGATCATCTGGAGCGCCCGGCGCAGGGTGAAGGTCAGCATGGCGCGTCTCCTGGACTGTTCACGATCGGCTCCACCGGGTGCGGAGGATGCCGGGGCTGTCGCTGCTGGCGGACCGCTTCTGACGGCTGCGGGGGTCGAGCCGGTCCCGTACGCCGTCGCCGAGGAGGTTGAACCCCACGGCCAGGACGACGATCACGAGTCCGGGGACGGTCGCCACGTGGGGCGAGGTGACCAGCAGGGCACGGCCGCCGCTGAGCATCTGGCCCCAGTCGGGGGCGGGCGGTTGGGCGCCGAGGCCGAGGAAGGCGAGGCTGGCGCCGAGGATGACGTTGCGTCCGGTCTGGAGGGTGGCGAAGACGACCAGGGGGCCGAGGAGGTTGGGGGTGATGTGGCGCAGCGCGATCCGGCGGTGGCCGTAGCCGAGGGCCGCTGCGGCTTCGACGTAGGTCTCCTGGCGCAGGGACACCGCGCTGCCGCGGACGATGCGGCCGAACTCGGGGACGGTGACCACGACCATGGCGATGACCATGGAGGTGAGCCCGGGGCCGAGGGCGACCCCGATGCCGAGGGCGAGCAGGATGCCGGGGAAGGAGAACATCACGTCGAACACGCGCATCAGCACGCTGTCGAGCCAGCCGCCGACGTAGCCGGCGAGGAGGCCGAGGAGCCCGCCGATCAGCAGGGCGAGCAGGGTCGGGACGACCGCGACCAGCAGGGCGAGCCGGGCGCCGTGCATCAGTCGGCTCAGCACGTCCCGGCCGACCTCGTCGGTGCCGAGGAGGTGTCCGTCGCTGAGCGGGCCGAGGCCGATCGCGGCCGGGTCGGTGGCGAGCGGGTCGGCGGGCGCGAGCCAGGGGGCGAACAGGGCGACCAGGACGGTGAGGGCGACGATGCAGCCGCCGACGGCCGTCGCGGCGTTGCCGCCGCGGACCGCCCGCAGACGGGCGCGCCAAGGGGTGCGGGGTGTTGCTGGTGTTGCGGGTGCCGCAGTGGCCTTCATGGCAGGGCTCTCCTCACCGGCGGCGGATGGTCGTGTAGTCGATGTAGACGGACGGGGCCGGGGCGACGCCGTCGACCTTGCGGCTGAGCAGCCGCGGCAGCCGGTCCTGGTAGAGGAAGACCCAGGGCGCGTCGACCGCGATGGCGTCCGCGGCCCGGCGGTACAGCTCCGTCCGGGTCCCTTCGTGGGGCTCGGCGCGGGCCTCGTCGAGGAGGGCGTCCACGGCGGGGTTGCGGTACCAGCCGCGGTTCACTCCGTTGGGCGGGTGGAGCGTGCCGCCGAACATCCGCTCCAGGAAGTCGGCGGCGTCCGCGCCGGTGGTCCAGCCGTTGAAGGAGCCGTGGACACCCTTCTTGTATCCGGCGCCCTCCTCGGCGACGAGCGAGGCGAACTCCATGTACTGGACGTCCAGCTTGACGCCGACCGCTTTGAGGTCCTGCTGGATCAGCGACATGATCTCGGTGGCCTGGGAGAAGCCGGGGCCGCTGTCGGGGGCGAGGAGCCGCAGCCGTACGGGGGTGGGCACGCCGCTCTCGGCGATCAGGCGCTTGGCGAGGGCGGGGTCGTGGGCGTAGCGGCCGTCGGCGGCCGGGTCTGCTCGGTACGCCTCGTTGCCGCGCGGCAGGGGGCCGTGCGAGGGCGCGACCTGGCCGGCGGTGAGGGTGGCGATGGCCTCCCGGTCCACGGCGTGGTTGAGGGCCCGGCGCACCAGGGCGTTGTCGGTGGGGGCGGTACGGGTGTTGAGCCGCAGGAAGTACTGGTTGGCGGGCTCCGGGTACTGGACCGTCATCGTGCCCTGGCCGGCGAGTTGCCGCACCTGTTGGGCGCCGGCGCTGAGGATCGCGTCCACCTCGCCGGTCTGGGCGGCGATGGCCAGGGTGGTGGGGTCGCTGACGGATTCCACGATGATGGACTCGGTCCGCGGGACGCCGCCCCAGTAGGAGTCGTTGCGCTGGAGCGTGATCCGCTTGCCGTGGTCGGCCTCCCGCTGTCGGTAGGGGCCGGTGCCGACGGGGTTCAGGCCGATGTCGTCGGGGGCGTGGGCGCGCAGGGCGGCCGGGCTGACGAGGGACATGCGCCGGTCGGTGAGCAGCCGGAGCAGTCCGGCGTACGGCTTGGTGAGCCGCAGGGTGACCGCGTGCTCCCCAGTGACGTCGACGCGGTCGATCCAGCGGCTGAGGAACTTCATGTTGCCGGCCGCGGTGGCGTCGTACACCGGTGACTTCTTGTCGAGGATCCGGTCGAAGTTGGTCTTCACGGCGGCGGCGTCGAAGGGGGTGCCGTCGCTGAAGGTGACGTCCTTGCGCAGGGCGAGGGCGTACGTGCGGGCGTCCGGGGACACCTGCCAGGAGGTGGCGAGGGCGGGCCGCAGCGCGGGCGCGCCGTCGGTCTCGGTGCTGAGGTCCTCGCGGACGAGGGGGTCGAAGAGGGCGTCGACGACGCGCAGGCCGACGGTGCCCGAGAGCCGGTGCGGATCGAGTACGGGGATCTCCCCCTCGGCTCCGATGACCAGGGTGTCCCGGTCGCGGCCGAAGGTGGCCGGCGAGGCGCAGCCGGTGAGCAGCAGCACGGCGGCTACCAGGGTGCCGAGGGCGCGGCGCAGGGGCGGGCCCGTGCGGTGGGTGGGTCTCATGGGTGCGGCCTTTGCTCGTGGGCGAGATCGCCGAGGACCGTCGTGGCGGCGTTCCTGCCGGGCGTGCCGGTGACGTATCCCCCGGGCCAGGTGCCGCTGCCGCCGAGGTAGAAGCCGCGCAGCGGGGTGCGGTAGCCGGCGAGGGCGGGGTGGGGGCGGGCGCCGAAGAGCGCGGCGGGGAGCATGTCGCCGTGGGTGATGTTGCTGCCGACCAGGCCGAGTTCGGCCTCGATGTCGACGGGGTTCATGAAGCGGTGGTCCACGATCCGGTCGGCGATGCCGGGCATCAGGGCGTCGAGCCGGGCGACGCAGCGGCGGCCGAACTCCTCGGTGCGCTGCTCGTTCCAGGGGCCGTCGTGCGGGCGGTGGGGCGCGTGCCAGGCGTTGACGCTGATCAGCTGGGTGGTGCCGGGGGTGAGTCCGGGAGAGGTGAGGGTGGGGGTCAGGCCCCACATCAGGGGTTCGTCCGAAGCGCGTCCCTCCCGTGCGGCGCGCACGGCCCGTTCGATCTCGGCGAGGGAGGAGCCGAAGCGGAACTGGCAGGTGCGCACCGCGTCGGGGTCGGCGTCCTTCGGCAGCCCGGCGTACGGGGGCAGGGAGTCGACTTCCAGCACCAGCTTGAAGGCGGAGCCCCGCATGGGGGTCCGCAGCACGTGCTCCCGGACGTCGGGGTCCATCGCGCCGTCGTCGAGGAGGTCGCGGAAGAGGTGGACGGGGTTGACGGTGGAGATCACCCGGGGTGCGGTGAACTCCTCGCCGGCGGGGGTGACGACGCCGCGCACGCCGAGCGGTCCGTGGAGCACCCGGGCCACGGGGGTGTCGGTGTGCACGTCCACCCCGTGTTCCCGGCAGGCGCCCGTCAGGGCGTCGACGATGGCGCTCATCGAGCCGACGGGGAGTCCGGTGGAGCCGCGGAGCGCAGTGCGCTCCGCGGCGTCCGGGGCGCTGCCGCCGGCGGCGGCGAGCGCGAAGGGGCGCATCATCAGGCCCACGGCGGTGCCCGGGGCGGACGGCGGGACGAGTTGGGCGTTCAGCGCGAGCAGTGCCAGCAGGGCCTTCGCCCGGTCGGACCGCAGGTGTTCGTCGAGCAGTTCGGTGAGACCGCCGTCGAAGACCGCGTTGAAGAGTCGTAGGTCCGCCGGATCGGACAAACGTTTCTTCAGGAGGTCCGGGGTCGGTGGCGGGGTGTCGAGCCGGACCCCGAGACGGGCGCCGAGGCGTTCCAGTCCGGCGATCAGAGCGCGGTAGCGGGCGGCCTCGCCGGGGGCGAAGGCGTCCAGTTGGGCGTCCACCCTGGCCTGGTCGCGCCAGCCGACGAAGCACCCCTCGTCGAAGTGGTGGACCACCGTCGGGTCGACCCGGACGAACCGCAGCCCGTGGCGCGCCAGGCCCAGCTCGGCGACGACGGCCGGGTTGAGCGAGCCCGGCGAGTTGGTGAAGGCGAGGCGGCGCCCCGGCAGGAACTCGTACCCCCCGCAGGGCCCGCCCGGCGTCGACCGCGCTTCCAGTAGCGCCACCTTCATCCCCGCGCGTCCCAGGTAGGCGGCGGTCACCAGTCCGTTGTGGCCACCGCCGACGACGACTGCGTCGTACTGGTTCATCTGCGCCCCGCCCTCCTGCTGCCGTGGCCGCGCATCTCAGCTCCGGGGTGCGGCGGTGAAGCCGGCCTCGAAGAAGTCCGCCCAGTTCCCGCCGGAGATCCGCTCGACCTCGGCGGCGGTGAACCCGCGCTCCAGCAGCCGCTGCCGCACCACGGCGTACCCGCGGCCCGCCGCGTACCAGTCGGGGAACTCGACCGGGCCGGAGATGGGGACCATCGGCTTGCGGCTCCACCGGCCCTGCCGCCACCAGTGCAGTTCCTCGTCGCCCTGCCCCGCGTAGTAGTCGGAGCCGAATCCGACGTGCTCCACGCCGATGAGGTCGACGGTGTGGGCGACCATGTCGCAGAAGCGGTCCACCGTGCAGTTGACGCCGTCGGGGGCGATCCGCGGGTACATGCTCAGCCCCACCACCCCGCCCGAGGCGGCGGTCTGCTTGAGGACGGTGTCGGACTTGTTGCGGAGTGCGAGTTCCACGTCCTCGCCGACGAAGGCGCGGGGGTTGGCGTGGGTGACGGCCACGGGCCGCTCGGACGCCTCGATGGCCTCCAGCGAGGTGCGCTCGTTGCAGTGCGAGATGTCGACGACCATGCCGACCTGGTTCATCTCCCGGATGAGGTTGATCCCGTAGGTCCGGGAGAGCCCGGCGTCCTCGCCCTCCCAGCAGCCGGCGCCGGCGGAGTTCTGGGTGTTGTACGTGAGCTGGGCGATCCGCACGCCGGCCTGGTGGAAGGCGCCGACGAGGTCGAGGTCGTCCTCGAAGGGGCTGCTGTTCTGGAAGCCGAGGACGACGGCGGTCCGGCCCTCCTGCGCGGCGCGGTGGAGGTCGGCGGCGGAGCGGCCCTCGCACAGGAGGTCCGCGTTCTCGGCGAGCAGGCGCTGCCAGCGGCCCACTTCGCGCATGGTCTCGGTGGAGTCCTCCCAGATCGCGACGGTGGCGTGGATCGCCGTGATGCCGGCGGCGTGCCACTCCTCGAAGCGCTCCCGGGACGGCTTGACGAACTGCAGTGCGTCGACGAGCACGACGTGCTCCTCCTCAGGTTTCGGTGGGTACGGGTGAGGGCCGGCTGCCCGGCCGGGAGCCGCGCGGTCAGCAGTCGGCGATCGAGCCGAGCCGGCCCAGCGCGGGGAGTTCGTCGCGCAGCCCGAGCAGGCGCAGCGCGCGCCATAGCGACGCCTGGTTGCTGGTGACCACCGGCACCCCGGTGTCCAACTCCAGGTAGGGCAGCACCTCGAAGGTGCGGAAGGTGCCGCAGGAGATCAGCAGGGCGTCCGCGTCGGGCGCGGCGCGGTTCAGGCGGCGGCCCAGCCGGTAGGCGCTGTCGGCGTCGTGGACGCTGGCCTCGTACGGGTCGGTGATCTGGAGCCCCTCGACGACCGGGACCTCGAAGCCGACGGCGGTGAGGTAGGCGCGCAGGGCCTCGTTGACCTCGTCGGTGTAGATGCTGCCGACGGCGACCGAGGTCGCGCCGACCGCGCGCAGGGCGTCGACCTGCGCCTGCATCATGGTGAGGGCGGGGATCCCGGTCTCCTCGGTGATCTCCGCGGTCACCTTCTCGTCGGTGCCGGGGCCGGGGATGAAGGTGCCGGGGGCACCGCACTGCACGATGAGGTCCACCTTCGCCGTGGCGAGTTGCCGCGACGCCTCCAGCACCTGGGACATCATCGTCTCCAAGCCTTCGGCGTCCACCCTTGGGACGATGGTCCGGGCGTCGGCGAAGGCCACCCCCACGGGGGCGACGGAGCGCCATTCTTCGGCACCTTCGATCGCGGTCGCCGGACGAATCTGCCCAATACGGGCGCGCCAGCCAAGCATCATACGGATCGGCTCCTCATGGTTGTCGTCCGAGCGGCCCGCGGGAGCGCGGGGTGGTGGTGTCGGACGGTGGAATCGCTGCGGCGTGCGGGTCCAGGAGGGGCGGGGCGGCGCTACCGGGGTCCGCCGTGCGGAGCGCCCCACCCGATCTGGGACAGTGGACCAGATCTGTTGGGACAACGTACCCACGGCTTTCGGAGCGGGTCAATGGGCAGGACGGAAGCAATGAATGCGCCATATCGCGCCGGTGTTCCGGCCAGCGCGGGCGCGGGGGTTCAGATGCGCGGCAACGGCGCGCGCCAGGCACCTGGCAGGCGTGAACCGCCCACCGGCTACGGGAAGGCGTCAACCACGGTGCGGGGACGGGCCGTTCACAGCGACGAAGGCCCCTCGGCGGGGCCTCCGCGGCCGGCTCAGGGGTGCGTCAGGCGGGCTGGCGCCAGCGGACGGTGATCTCGGCGGCGGCGGTCCGCAGGACCGGTACCAGTTCGGCCATGCGCTCGTCGGTCATCCGCGCCTCGGGCCCGTAAATGCTCAGCGCAGCGACGACGCCGCCCTGGACGCCGAGGGGAACCGCGACGCCGCAACCGCCGGCGATCCACTCCGCCCGGCTGATCGCGTACCCCTGCTGCCGCACCGCGTCGATCCGCGCCACCACGGCATCGACGTCCACTTCCACGTCGACGTCGCCGCCCGCGTGCTCCTCCACCAGCTGACGGGCCCGCTCGGGCGCCAGCATGGACAGCAGGATCCGCCCGGTCGCCCCGGAGAAGAGCGAGTAGGGCCGTCCCACACCGGTGATCAGACGCAGCGGCTGGGGGCTCTCCGCCTCGTAGACGGTCACCCGGCGGCCGTCCACGATCGTGGAGACGCACGCCGTCTCGCCGGTCAGCGCGGCGATCCGGGACGCCGTGGCCGAAGAGGCCCCGACGAGGTCGCTGTTGGCCGTGTGCCGCCACGCGAGCGTGAGCGCCGCGGGGCCGATGACGTACTTGCGGGTGCTCTCGTCCGCGACGGCGAGCCCCTCGCGCTCCAGCGACACGAGGATGCGCTGCACGGAACTCTTGCTGATCGCCAGGTCCCGGCTCAGCTCCCGCACCCCGCGCGCCCGATCGGCCTCGGCGATGGCCTTGAGCACCTGGATGGCGTGGTCGACGATCTGCACCGTGCCCGCGGCGCGCGCACCGGTGCCGGACGGGTCGCCCTGCGCGCCGTGACCGGCGGGCCGACGGCCGGCGTCTTCGGGGGCCGCGGAATCAGGTGCTGTCGCCATGGAACGCGGCAATCTCCCTCATGAGCACGGGCAGGAACACGACGGAGCGCGTCGCGGGGACGGGCGGGACGGCCCGCCGGACTCCGCGCTTCACCAAAACCGCAGTATCACACAGCCGGTACGGGCCCTGACAATGCCGCGGAGGGCAAGACCGGTGGTGGGACCACGTTCCCCCTGCCGGGACCGATGATTCCCCTGCCGTCGGACGGTCGACACCTCCGTGGGCAACCGCCCGCGGGGATATGGAGTGGGAGCAGTTCCGTGGGGCAACTGATCGTGGTCAATTTCGTGTCGCTTGACGGCGTCATGCAGTCGGTCCTGTCCGCTGACGAGGACCGGGACGGCGGGTTCGACGAGGGCGGCTGGGTGCTGCGGTACGTCGACGACGAGGTGGAGCGGTTCATGAGCGGGGCCACCGCCGGCGCCGGTGCGCTGCTCCTGGGCCGGCGGACGTACGAGATCTTCGCCGGCACCTGGCCGTACGCCGACATGGCCGACCCGGCGGTGGCGGCGATGAACGCGATGCCCAAGTACGTCGCCTCCCGCACCCTCAAGGACCTCTCGTGGGCGAACTCCGCCCTCCTCGGCGCCGACCTGGTGGCGGAGGTCGGCCGGATCACGGCGGCGACGGAGTCGGAGACCGTGGTGCTGGGCAGCGGCGACCTGCTGCGGACGCTGATCGAGCACGACCTCGTCGACGAGTACCGCCTGCTGGTCTTCCCGCTCCTCCTGGGCGACGGCAAGAAGCTCTTCGCCGACGGCCGGCCCGCGCGCCGGCTGACCCTGACGGCCACGCGGTCGACTCCGTCGGGCGTCCTGATCAACACCTACCGCCGCGGCTTGGGCGCGTAGGCCCGTCCGCGAGGTCCCGTCGGCTGCGCTGCGCCTCTGGCGGAGCCGCCGTGGCTCTGCGGGAGTGTTGGCCTCCACCGGGCCGCGGGCCATCACCGCACAACCCTCACGGCGGCACCGCGCGCCCAGGGGCCCCGCAGGCAGTAGGCGTCGACGGGCACGGGGGGTGCCTCTGTGTCTTTCAGCAATGGGTTGGCGGGCGAGTCCGAGGAGGGCCTGGGTGTGGGCTTTGCCGCGGGCTCGCTGCCGGTCGTCGTAGGTGCGTGGGGCGAGGTCGGCGTTCATGCAGGCGAAGGCAGAGAGGAACATGGCGCGTTTGAGCTGCCGATTTCCGCCTCGTGGTGCGTTTTCACCGTGGATCGGGGTCAGGACCGGGTGAAGAGGGCGAGCCTCCAACAGGCTGCTGATCTGGGCCTCCAGGGCCCTGCACACGTCGTTGGAGGTGCGGGTGCCCTGGGCCGCGAGGTCCTGGTCGAAGCCGGTCAGGACGGTGAGTTCGGCGGTGATCTCGTCGGTCAGTGCGATGGAGCGCAAGGCGCGGGCCATGGTGCGGGCGGCGTCCGCGATGACCGCTGCGCCCTTCGCGTCGGTCATCGCCTCGCCCGAATGGAGGTCGGCGATCCGCCGCTTCGCGGACGACGGCCACCGGAGGCCAGCAGCCCCGTTGCAGGACCGCGAAAGAGACAACGGGGGCGGGGACGGCGGGTGCCCCGGTGGGGCGTCAGGCTCTGGACGGTCTCGCGTCGGGCCAGTGGTTGGTGCGCCAGGCGCGTTCGCGCTCGGTGGTGGTGGTGAGGGGCTCGGTGGGGTGGACGGCGAGCGCGGTGGGCAGGTCGCCGTGGACGGGAATGCGGGGGCCGCCTTCGTTGGGGACGAGGGAGCCGTCCGCAGGGATGGCGGCGAGGTGCAGGGGGCGCTCGTGGCTGGCGAGCAGCCGGGCGGCGCGGATGATGGCGAGCTGGCCGTCCGAGGACCAGCCGCGCAGATGGGTCAGGTCGAGGATGACCGGGCCGGTGCCGCGTGCTGCGACCCAGTCGATGGCGCCGTGGAAGCGCTTGACGGCGTCCGGGCCGAGGTGGCCGGACAGGGACAGGACGCCCAGACCGGGCCGGGTGGTGTAGCGCCACTCGATCGTCACGGCTCTCCTACCTTCTCGTCTCAGGGCGGTGCTCACAGCGGTGGGGGCGGTGTTCACTGCTCGGGTGCTGCCGGGTGCTGCGGGCGGTGCTCACAGTGGGAGGGTGATCCAGATGGTCTTGCCGTGGCCGTCGCCGTCGGCGCGGACCACCGCGGTGCCGCCGAGGTCCGTGGTGAGTTCGGTGACGGTGGCGAGGCCGCTGCCGGGCGCGGCGGCGTGCAGGGGCGGCTGGTAGGGGTGGCGGTCGTGGACGGCGAAGGCGAAGGTGTCCCGGCCCGCGGCGAACAGCACGGTGAGGTTGTCGCAGGTGACGGCGGCGTGCCGGACGGTGTTGGTGACCAGTTCGGAGACGATCAGGAGGGCCGGGCCCACCGACGGGTGGCCCGGGGAGATTCCCCATTGCGTCACGATCTGCTCGGCCGTCTCCCGGGCCAGGCGCACGGACTTCCCCGTGGCGGGGAGGGCGACGACGAGCCGTCGCGGTAGGTCTTCCAGACCGGAGAACATCATCGGGGCCTCACCGGGTTGCCTTCGGGGTGGATCGCGGGCCGGGCAGCGTGCTGGCGGGGAGGAGTCCGGTCCGTTGCAGGTGTGCGCGGGCGGCGGCGACCGCGTCGGGGGTGGTGGCGTGCACCCGGCCGTCGTGACGCAGCAGGTCGAGCGCGCCGACGGCGTCCAAGGCCCGGTGTTGGGCGGGGCGGACGCCGGAGGCCATGACGACGATGCCGCGGCGGTCGAGTTCGTCGACGGCGTCCTTGAGCGCGAGGGCCCCGGTGGCGTCCACGGTGGTGACGCGGGACATCCGCAGCACCATCACGCGGACGTCGGCCACCTCGGACAGCTCCAGGAGGAAGCGGTGGGCCGCGGCGAAGAAGAGGGGTCCGTCGATGCGGTAGGCGACGATGTGCTCGCTGAGCAGGGCGTGTTCCTCGTCGCTGTGGCCGTCGGGCAGGTCGGGGCGGATGTCGATGCGGTCCAGACGGGCGTGGCGGGCGACGGCCCGCAGGGCGAGCGCCCCGGCCACCGCCAGGCCGATGACGACCGCCCACACCAGGTCGAGGACGAGGGTCGCGACCGCGGTGAGGACCAGGACGAGGGCGTCGGCGCGGGTGACGCGGGCCATCGCCCGCAGGGACCCGAACTCCACCATGCGCACGGCGGTGGCGATGAGGACCCCGGCCAGCGCGGCCAGCGGGATCCGGGAGACGAGCGGGGCGGCGGCCAGGACGATGCCGGCGAGGACGGCGGCGTGCACCAGCGCGGCGAGCCGGGAGGCGGCACCGCTGCGCACGTTGACCGCGGTCCGGGCGATGGCGCCGGTCGCGGGCACCCCGCCGAAGAGGGGCGCGGCGATGTTCGCCACGCCCTGGCCGAACAGCTCCCGGTCGGGGTCGTGCCGCTGGCCGGTCGTCATGCCGTCGGCGACCTGCGCGGACAGCAGCGTCTCCAGCGCGGCGAGGGCCGCGACCGCGAGGGCCGGGGCGAGCAGCGGGCCGAGCTGGCCGAGGTCGAGGAAGCCGAGGGAGGGGGCGGGCAGGCCGGCCGGCAGGGCGCCGATCACGGCCGCCCGGTCGAGGTCGAGGAGCTGGGCGCCCGCGGTGGCGGCGATGACGGCGACGATGGAGAACGGGACGCCGGGTCGCCAGCGCGCCCCGAGCAGCATCACCGCGGCGACGCCGGCGGCGAGGGCGAGGGCGGTCCAGTTCGGCGCGGCGACGAACTCCCCGACGGCGTGCCCGGCGACCGCGAGGACCTTCTCGCCCTCCGCTTCGACGCCGAGGGCGTTGGGGAGTTGTTGCAGGCCGATGACGAGGGCGATGCCCAGGGTGAAGCCCTCCACCACGGAGGCGGGGACGTACGCCATGTACCGGCCGGCCCTCAGGACGGCCAGCGCCAGCAGCATCAGCCCGGCGAGCAGGCCCACGGTGAGGACGCCCGCGGGTCCGTGCTGGGCGACGATGGGCACCAGGACCACGGTCATCGCCCCGGTCGGGCCGGACACCTGGAGGTTCGAGCCGCCGAAGACCGCGGCGAGCGCACCGGCGACCACGGCGGTCGCCAGGCCGGCCTCGGCACCGAGTCCGGAGGAGACGCCGAACCCCAGCGCCAGCGGCAGCGCGACGATCGCCACCGTCAGCCCGGCCAGCAGGTCCCGCTTCGGGTCGCGGACCATCGCCGCCAGGTCCGTGCGGGAAGGCAGGAGTGAACGCGCCCGGGCGATGCCACGGGCCCCCATCGTGCTCAACGGATCGTTTCCTCAGCTTCCCGCGACGGCGCCGACGGCGTCCGCCGCCCGGCTCGCACCGGACCGTTCACTCCCCCGCGGGCGGGCGCGGCAGGACCCGGCCCTCGCTCCGGACAGCGGTATCCGCATCGCCCACGCTCCTCCTCGCCGCCGACCCCGCTCCGGCGCTCGACCGGGGCCGTCAGCCGCCGCTCGCCGCGGACTCCCCCACGGAAGCCCCGGGCCATGATGTAGGGAATTGAAAAACTTTGCAATTCGCCAAGAGTAGCGGCACCGGCCCTGGTCACGACCCCGGACGACGGCACCCGCAGCCACGCGGGGGCGGGGGCCCGTGAAGGGGATTCGCACCGTCGACCGCCCCGGAGGTAAGCTTGAAGAGTTCTTCAATTCCTCAGGCGAGGTGCACTCCCCATGAAGCCCGCGGTTCCGCTGTACCAGGCGAAGGCGGAGTTCTTCCGCATGCTCGGCCACCCCGTCCGCATCCGGGTCCTCGAACTGCTCCAGGACGGCCCGATGCCGGTGCGTGACCTGCTCGCCGACATCGGGATCGAGCCCTCCAGCCTCTCCCAGCAGCTCGCGGTGCTCCGGCGCTCGGGCATCGTGACGGCCACCCGCGAGGGCACCACCGTCGTGTACGCACTGGCTGGCGGCGACGTGGCCGAACTGATGCGGGCGGCCCGCCGGATCCTCACCGAAATGCTCACCGGCCAGAGCGAGTTGCTCGCCGAACTGACCACTGCGGACCAGCGAGGCACCTCATGAGCGAACGTCCCGCCAAGGGCGAGAAGGACCGGGAAGCGTGGCTGGAGAAGGGGGTCGCGCTCCGCGTCTTCTTCTACATCTTCGGCACGCACCTCTTCGCCGGGTTCATCTGGATCCTCTTCTACGTCGGCGAACGCGCCAAGTAGCGGCGGACCGAGCCGAGGAGCGACGGGCTCTCACGTCCGGCGCAGCAGCTCCGCCGCGACGGCCGCCGGCAGGGCCGGATTGGCGGCTGCGGCTTCTGCCACCTGCCAGTCCACGTCGTCCAGCAACTCCACGAGGGCCGACGGCTCAAGCTCCCTGCGGCCGGCCGCGATCGGCCCGGCCCGCTCGTCCGCGAGGCACGCGAGCAAGGCCGCCGCGGTGGCCCCGGGGTGCCGGGCGACTTCGCGCAACGCCTTCCGCACCGGTGGCTCGTGTCGGGCCACCTCCTCCAACAGCGCCGCGGGGGCGTCCGGGTTCGCCGCCACGCGGGCCAGGACGCGGACGCCGTGTCGGTCGACCAACGCACGCAGCTGACGCTCCGACAGGCCCGGATGCGCCGCGATGGACTTGGCCACCTTCGCGTCGGCGTCGCCGACCAGCTGGTCGCGCACCACGGGCGGCAGGTCACCTCGTTGGGCCACCAACATCCGTACGACCGGGTCCGACGCCCCGGCCAACTCGTCGACTTCGGCCGCAGTGGCGGTGGCGATCCGCGGCAGGAGGGTGCTGCCGATGCGGGAGGTACGGGCCAGGTCCATGAGGACGTCGAGCGGCACCCGGGGGTGGTGCGCGAGCCTGCGGCGTACCTCGGGGTCGGGGTCGCGGGCCAGCGTCCGGATGACGGCGTCGTCGATCGCGGGGTTCTCCGCCAGATCGCCCCGCACACCGGGAACGGGGTCGGAGGCGAGTCGCCCGTACGCCTGCGCGGGCAGGTCCGGCCGCTCGGCGAGCGCGCGGCGCAGCGCGGTCGAAGGGTGCTCGCCGCGGGAGGCGAAGGCGACGACCGCTTCGGTGGGGGTGGCGGCGTTGCACAGCGCCGCCACCCGCACACCGTCGACGGCGGACTCGTGGGAGTCGACGCAGTCGAGGAGCGAGAGCTGCGGACGGTGCGGCTCCTGACGGTCGCAGGCCCGACAGCGGCGCGGTGCGCGAAGCCCGTCGCCGGTCAGGAGCGCCGCCAGGACGGCTGGGGGCGTTTGCTCGTTGGTCGCCACCGCGCGGCGGACCTCCACGTGCGGATGATCCGCGAGGGCGACGGCCGTGTCCGGGCCCGCCCACGAGGCGAGTTCGGCGACGACGCGCACGTCCCGGTCCGTCGCGAGCGTCGCCACGACGTCGGCCGGCAGCCCGGGGCATGCCGCCAGCTTCTCCCGACGCTCCGGGTCCGGATCCGCCGCGAAGAGGCGCGCCCAGCCTTCCGGGCCGAGGCCGTGGTCGAGCAGGGCGAGGGCGGCGGCCGGCTGTGCGCGGGGGTCGATGTCGGCGGCGGTGAGCCGGCCTTCGTACGCGAGCCGCACCGCGCCGCTCCCCACGCGTGCCGCCAAGGCGGCGGCCTGGGTGCGGCTCAGGTCGGCCCGGCCGGCGAGGGCCGCGGCGATGTCGTCGTCCGCGACGCCGATCAGCCGGTCGACTGCCTCGGGCGTCAGGGCGGGGTTGGCGGCGAGCCCGCACAGGAGGTGGTGCATCCCCGCATCCTGCCCGCCAACCGATCGGCGAGCGCGGGGTTTTCCGCTGCCCGGCCGGCGGGCGTCCCTACTGGCGCTTCACGTTCCGTCGGTACTGGCGCTGTTGGCACGCGCGCGAGCAGTACGTACGGCGGCGGCCCCGGACTTCGCGGGTGAAGGGGGCCGCGCAGACCGCGCAGCGCCCCTCGGAGGCCGGCTTTTCCTCACGCAGCGGCTTCTTTTCGTCACGCTGTCGCGGGGCCGGGGTACGGCCGGGGATCGAGCGGGCCGCGGCCACCAGACCGTCGGTGGGGACGAGTCCGCGGGGGGTGCGGTTCATCAGTTCCGCGTCGAGTTCGGGGCACTCGTTGACGATGTCGTCGTCCGGGCACTGGAGCAGGTGCAGCAGATAGGCGCGGGCGCTCTGCAACTGCTCGATCTTCTCCTCGACCACCCGGGCGTGCTGCCGCACCGTCCGCTGCCAATCTCCGTTCCTGCTGCCCGAGGTCACCACGGACGCCTCGTCGAGGGGCATGGCCCCGGTGACGCAGCACAGATAGGCGAGGCCGATGCGGCGGAGTTCGGTCTCGGTGTAGACCCGACGGCCCCGCACCCGCGGCGGGGCGGGCAGCACCTGTTGGGACTCCCACCACCGCAGGGCCGACGGGGCGAGGTCGAACAGGGCCGCAGCCTGGCCGATCGAGACGCCTCGGAGATCGCTCATGCGCTCATTTGACATCAAGTCGCCTTGAAGACTCAAGATCTTGGTGAGGTTAGGCATACCTTGCCACACCCGGCCGGGGTTGCGAAGGCGGCTCCGGAGCGTCAGGGGACAGGGGACGAGCCCCGTGGCGGGGACGACGATTCCCGGGAGGAACACACCCATGAGCACGACAGCAGACGCACGTGCGGACGCGGCGGCGCAGCCGCCCGCGGATGCGGATCCGCCGCCCGGACTCGCGAAGGCCGGAGCGCTGGCGCGCCTGCTCGCGCCGGTCCGGGGCCACCTCGTCGTCTGCGCGGTCCTGTCGTCACTGGGCGCGGCGGCGGGCATCGTCCCGTACGTCGCCGTCGCCGAGATCGCGCGGGCCCTGCTCGACGACCCGTCGGGCGCCCGCGCGACCGTGTGGACCTGGGTCGGCATCGGCTCCGCGGGCGCCGGCCTGTGGCTGCTGCTGCTCGTGCAGACCTCGCGCGTCGGGCACTACGCGGACGCGGAGGTCCTGCACGCGTTGCGCGTACGGATCGTGCGGCACCTCGGCGCGCTGCCGCTGGGCTGGTTCCGGGCCTCCGGCTCGGGCGCGGTCAAGCGGGCGATGACGGGCGACCTGGAGGAGATGCACGAGGTCATCGCACACGCCCTGGGCCAACTGACCGGCGCGGTCACGGTGATGGTCGTCGGCACCGGCTATCTGCTCTTCGTGGACGTCCGCATGGCGCTGGTCGCGCTGGGCGTGCTGGCCCTGATGGCGGTCTGCTACCGCGTCTCGATGCGGTCCATGACGACCCACATGAACCGGCTGATCGCCGCCGACGCCAGGATCAGCGCCGCCAGCGTCGAGTACGCCGACGGGATCCAGGTCGTGAAGACCTTCGGCACCGGGGGCCGGGTCCTCGCCCGCTTCGACGACGCCGTCGACGAGCACACCCGGGCCTTCGCCGCGTGGGTGGCCGAGGTGCGCCACAGCTCCGCGGCGTCCCGGCTGTTCGGCTCCGAGATGGCCGTCCTCGCCGCGGTGACGGCCGTCGGGCTGGTCCTCGTCGACCGCGGGTCTTTGGCCGTCGCGGACCTCATGGCGTTCCTCGTCGTCGCGGTCGGGCTGCCGAACTCGATCCTGCCGGCCGTGAGCGCCGCGCAAGGGGTGCGCAAGGGCCGGATGGGGGCGGCCAACATCGAGCGGCTGCTGGCCCGTCCGCCGCTGCCCGAGCCCCTGCGCCCCCGGGTGGCGCACGGCCACGGCGTCGAGTTCCTCGACGTCTCCTTCTCCTACGACGGGGTGACCAACGCGGTCGAGGGCGTCAGCGCCGTCTGCCCGCCGGGGAGGGTGACCGCGGTCGTGGGCCCCTCGGGCGCCGGCAAGACGACGCTCGTGAGCCTGCTGCCGCGCTTCTACGACGTGACCGGCGGGGCGGTCCGGATCGGCGGGGCCGACGTCCGCTCGCTCCCCTCGGCCGAGTTGCTGGCGTCGATGTCGCTGGTGTTCCAGGACGTGACGCTGCTGCGCGACAGCGTGGCGGAGAACATCCGCATCGGCCGGCCCGGGGCGAGCGACGAGGAGGTCCGCCGGGCCGCTGCCGCCGCGTACGTCCACGACGTGATCGAGCTGCTGCCCGACGGGTACGACACCCTGCTCGACGCGGGCGGCGGCAGCCTCTCCGGCGGCGAGCGCCAGCGGTTGACGATCGCCCGGGCCATCCTGTCCGGCGCGCCGATCGTCGTCCTCGACGAGGCGACGGCCGCGCTCGACCCCGACAGCGAAGCCGCGGTCCAGGGCGCGCTGGCCGCCCTGGCGGTCGGCAAGACCGTGATCGTGATCGCCCACCGGCTGCACACCGTCGCCGGCGCCGACCAGATCCTCGTGCTCGACGGCGGACGGCTGGTCGAGCGCGGCAACCATGACGAACTGCTCGCGCACGACGGGCTGTACGCCCGGATGTGGGCCGCGCAGGAAGGGGTCCCCGCATGATCCGCCGCCTGTACCGACTGTGGCCCGAGCCGCAGGTGCTGGCCCGGCTGTGGCTGCTCACCGCGGCCCAGGCCATCCTGCAAGGTCTGCTGCTCGGCCTGCTCGTACCGGTCCTGGACGCCGTCGTACGGCCCGAGCCCGACGTGGCAGCGGCCACCCCGTGGCTGGTCCTCGGCGCCGTCGGCGTCGTCGCGTACGCGGGATTGAGCGTCGTCGCCACCCCGGTCGGCTTCAAGGCGGCGGGCGCCCTCGCGGCGCAGTTGCGCAGACGGTTGATGCGCCATGTCAGCACGCTGCCGCTGGGGTGGTTCTCCGCCGAGCACAAGGCGCGGCTCGCGCGCGGGGTCACCGCGGACGTGGGCGACGCCGCCCATCTGGCGGTCACGGTCGCCGGGCCCGCGATCACCTCCACGCTGTTGCCGGCGACCGTCGTCGCCGTCACCTTCGCCGTCGACTGGCGGATGGCGGCGCTGTTGTGCGCGATCGCGCTGGTCGCCTTCTGGGCGCTGCGGCGCGCCGGGCGGATCTCCGCGACCGCCGAGGTCGAACTGGAGCGGGCGACGGCCGGGGTCGCCAGCCGGGCCATCGAACTCGGCCAGGCGCAGCCGGTGTTGCGGGCCGCCGGCCACGGCCGCGACGGCACGCCCCGGATGCGCGCCGCGCTGGCGGACCACCGCGACACCTACCGGGAGGGCATGCGCCGCGCCCGGCGGCCGTTCTTCGTCTACACCGGTGTGATCACGGGCGGCTTCGTCACGGTGCTCGCGCTCGCCGCCCACTTGGTGCTCAGCGGGCGCGTCGCGGTCGTCGAGGCGATCGCGCTGCTGGTGCTCGCCGCCCGCTTCCTGGAGCCGCTCGGCAACCTCATCGACCTGATCGGGGCGCTGCGTGCGATCACGAACAAGATCACGCGCATCGAGGAGCTGCTGGCCACCGACGCGCTGCCGGTCTCCGCCGACCCGGTGCGCGGCGTCGACGCGCCGAGCGTCGAGCTGACGGACGTCACCTTCGCGTACCCGGGTGCCGACGCGCCCGCGCTGCGCGACGTGTCGCTGTGCTGCCGGCCGGGCACCACCACGGCGCTGGTCGGCCCGTCGGGCTCCGGGAAGACGACGGTGACCCGGCTCGTCGCCCGGTTCTTCGACGTCGACGCGGGCACGGTGCGCATCGGCGGCGTCGACGTGCGCGACCTCGACCCGGGCGTGCTGCTCGACGAGATCGCCATCGTCTTCCAGGACGTGTACCTCTTCGACGACACGATCGAGAACAACCTGCGCCTCGCGCACCCGGACGCGACGTGGGACGAGTTGGGGAAGGCGGCGAGCGCGGCGCGCCTGGACGAGGTGATCGAGCGGCTGCCCGACGGGTGGCAGACCCGGGTGGGCGAGGCCGGCGCGCAGTTGTCGGGCGGGGAGCGCCAGCGCGTCGCCATCGCCCGGGCGATGGTGAAGCGGGCGCGCATCGTCCTCGTCGACGAGGCGAGTTCCGCGCTCGACCCGGAGAACGAGGCGGCGATCACGCAGGCCATCGCCAATCTGGGCGAGGACCCGGACCGCACGGTGATCGTGATCGCGCACCGGCCCGCCACGTTGGCCGCGGCGGACCACGTCGTCGCACTGGACGACGGCCGCGTGGTGGAGTCCGGTACGGCCGCGGAACTGCTGCGCGCGGGTGGCGCGTTCGCCCGTCTGACCCGGAGTTACGAGCAGGCCCGGCACTGGCGCATCGGTCGGCGCGGATGACGGCCGCCGGGACGCCCGTCCGCAGGAAGAGGCGCCTGGTGCCGGCCCTCCTCGCGATGGCCGTGCTGCTCGCCGGCTGCGGCACCGGCGCGCCGTCCGGCGTGCGGCCGTCGGGGCCGACCGTGACCGTCCGCTCCGCCGGCGGGGACGTCACCGTGCCGGTCACCGACAGCGGAATCTGGGCGCTGGACTACCAGACGGCACTCAACCTGCTGGCGCTGGGCGTGGTCCCCGAGCACGCCGGGAAGTACGCGTACACCACTGATCCGTTCGTGTCCGCCGCGTACGCGATCCTGGAGGACGCCGGGGTCGAACTCGTCGAGCCGGGCCGGGCCGAACGCGTCGCCGCCGCCGCGCCGGAGCTGATCGTCGGCATGCCGCGCACCGGCAGCGACGAGATCGTGCCCCAACTCCGGGAGCTGGCACCCGTCGTGCTCCTGCCCGACCTGCCCGTACTGGCGGACGACCTCGCCACCCTCGGCGCCGTCACCGGACACCGGGACGAGGCCGCGGCGGTCGCCGAGCGCGTCGACGCGGCGGTGGGCGACCTGGCGCGGCGCGTGAAGGGCTCCGAGCACGCGGGTTCGGCGGTCTCGGTGCTGTCCGCGTACGGCGAGGACTCCTACTGCATCTACGGCAACGCACGCGGCTTCGGCCCGCTCCTCGCCGAACTGGGCCTGACGCGTCCCCCGGCGCAGGCGGTTGCGGGCAACGAGTGGGGGTACGCCACGGTGTCGCCGGAGAAGCTCGACGAGCAGGGCGCCGACGTCGTCGTCGCGTTCGTCGGCTCGGTCGCCCTGGGGGCGCCGTCCCCGCTGACGGACGAACGGCTCGACACCTCGGGGTCGGTGACCGGGGAGGTCGACTACTCGGCCTGGTTCGGAGTCGGCCCGCTGAACGCCTTCTGGGTGCTGGGCGACCTCCGGGCGATCCTCTTCGACGAGGGCCGCATCGCCGGCGCGTCGGACGGCCCCGCGCTGTGGGACCGCGTCACCGGCGGTACGGCGTGAGCCCGTCGGCCGCGCGCACGGGACCGGCGGGCTCCTGGCCGGCGCGCACGCTGTGGCTGGTCGTGGCGGTCCTCGTGCTGGCGGCCGTGGTGGCGGCGAGCCTCGCCGTGGGCGCCAAGTCGATCGCGGTGTCCACCGTCGTCGAAGCGCTCACCGGCTTCGACGGGTCGGGCGAGCACCTCGTCGTGCGCGACCTGCGGGTGCCCCGGACGCTCGCCGGGCTGCTCGTCGGGGTCGGCCTCGGGGCGTCCGGCGCCCTGATCCAGGCGCTCACCCGCAATCCACTGGCCGATCCGGGGCTCCTCGGGGTCAATGCCGGGGCCGCACTCGCCGTTGCGCTCGGCATCGGCGTGTTCGGGGTCGGCTCGGTCGGCGGCCACCTGTGGTTCGCCTTCGCCGGTGCGCTCGTGGCGACGCTCGTGGTCCACCTCGTCGCAACGGCCGGCAGGGGCGCCGTCGACCCGGTACGGCTCACGCTCGCGGGCGTCGCGACGGGCGCCGTGCTGGTGGGCGTCACCTCGGCGCTGATGCTGCTCCAGCCCCGTACGTTCGACCACATGCGGGGCTGGAACGCGGGCACGCTCGTGGGCCGCGGGACGGACGTGGTGCTGACGCCGCTGCCGTTCGTCGCCGTGGGGCTGGTGCTGGCGCTGGTGGCCGCGCGCTCGTTGAACGGGATCGCCCTCGGCGAGGACGTGGCCGCGTCCCTCGGCGTACGGGTGCACCGCACGCGCGCCGTCGCGGTCCTCGCGGTGACGCTGCTGGCCGGCGCGGCGACGGCGATCGCGGGCCCCGTGGCGTTCGTCGGGTTGATGGTCCCGCACGTCGCACGCCGCGTCGTCGGGCCCGACCAGCGGTGGATCCTCCTGTACGCGATCGTCCTCGCGCCGGTCGTCCTCCTGCTGGCGGACGTCGTCGGCCGGGTCGCGACCTCCCCCGGGGAGGTGCCCGTCGGCATCGTCACCGCGTTCGTGGGCGCGCCTGTACTCATCGCCCTGATGCGTCGGAAGAAGGTGAGCGGGCAGTGACCACGCTGACGTCCGGTGCGCCGAAGCCGCAGGGCAGCCGGAGCGATCCCGGCTGGTCGGTCGCCGTGCTCCGCTGCGGACCTTTCGCCGTGCGCTGGCACCGCAGGTCCGCGGGCGTCGCCCTGGCGCTCCTGCTGCTGTGCTGCGGGGTGCTGCTGTGGTCCCTGACGACGGGTGACCTCGCCCTCGGCGTCCACGAGGTGGTCGCCGCGCTGACCGGGCGCGCGGACGGCGTCACCCGTACCGTCGTCGTCACCTGGCGGCTGCCGCGCGCCGTCGCCGCGCTCGTCTTCGGGGCGGGGTTCGCCGTGGCGGGGGCGGTCTTCCAGTCCCTCACCAGGAATCCGCTGGCGAGCCCGGACGTCATCGGGTTCTCCAGCGGCGCGTACACCGGTGCGCTCGTGGTGCTCACCGGGGTCGGCGGCACGTACCTCGACGTGGCGGCCGGGGCCCTCGTCGGCGGCTCGGCCACGGCGGTGGCGGTCTATCTGCTGGCCTACCGCGGGGGCGTGCAGGGGTTCCGGCTGATCGTCGTCGGGATCGCGGTGTCCGCGATGCTCACGGCGGCCAACACCTGGATGGTGCTGCGCGCCCAGTTGGACGTGGCGATCGCGGCGGCGGTGTGGGGCGCCGGGTCGCTCAACGGCGTCGGCTGGGACCGGGTCGCCCCGGCGTGCACCGTCGTCCTCGTTCTGCTGGTCGTCCTCGCCGGCTGCCAACCGACGCTGCGGGTGATGGAGTTGGGGGACGACGGCGCCCGTGCACTCGGGGTGCGCGTGGAGCGCAGCCGGCTCCTCCTGCTGCTGATCGGGGTGGTGCTGACGGCCGCGGTCACCGCGGCGGCCGGGCCGATCGCCTTCGTCGCGCTGGCCGCCCCGCACATCGCCCGGCGCCTCACGCGCAGCCCCGGTGTCCCCCTGACCGCGTCGGCGCTGACCGGTGCGCTCCTGCTGGCCGTCGCCGACCACGCAGCGCACCACCTGCTGCCGCGGGCCCTCCCGGTCGGCGTCCTCACGGTCGTCGTGGGAGGCGCGTACCTGGTGTGGCTGCTCGCCCGAGAACAGCGCGTCAGGCGACGCTAGGTCGTGTCCGGAAAGTCCCGCGCGCTTACTTGTGCCTCTGAACGGAGCCGCCGTAGCCCTGCGGGAGCATTGGTCTCCACCGGCCGGTGGTGAGCTGTCCGCACAGTTCCCCGCTTCCGCCTCCCACCCGCAGACAAGTGACGGGGGCAGCGAGACAGGGGCGCGGGGAACTGCGCGAACAGCCCCCACCGGGCCGAGGTCGCCACGATCGCTCAGCCAGCCACGGCGAGGCCGCGCCTGCCAACGCAAGGGCACGCGGGATGTTGGCGGACACGCGCAGGGCAGCTTCTAGGGCCACAACACGTGGCGTTCCCAGGCCGCTTCGCGGGCCGGGCGTTCGTAGCGCAGGCGGTCGTGGACGCGGTCCTTGGCCGCCTGCCAGAACTCGATCCGGGTCGGGACGAGGGTGTGGAGCGTCCACGCCGGGTCGACCAGGGCGGGTTCCGCCTCGATCCGGGCGAGGGCCGTACGAAGGGCGCGATCGCGCTCCCCGGGGTCGGTGAGGTGGTCGCTCTGGCGGCCCAGCAGCACTTCGGCGCGGGCGGCGGGCGCCCGCGCCAACAGGTCGGCGGCGCTCTCCTGCGGGGCGGCGCGTTCGACGTCGCCGCGGAGGCGGACCTGGCGCCCGAGGAGCGGCCAGTAGAAAGTGAGGGCCGCGTGCGGCCGGGCGGCGAGTTGGCGGCCCTTGGGGCTGCCGGCGTGCAGGGCGAACTGCCAGCCGGCGCCATCAACGTTCTTCAAGATGAGCACCCGGGCGTCCGGGGCACCGTCCTCCCCGACCGTGGACAGCGTCATGGCGTGCGGGTCGGGCGCGCCCGACCCGACGGCCGCCCGCAGCCAGTCGAGGAAGAGCGCGACGGGGTCGGCCGGGGCGGCGGCCGGGTCGAACTCCGCGAGCGGGCCGGCGAACACCTCAAGGCTCCGCAGCCACTGCCGTACGCCCACCGGCTCGTCACCGCCGCCACCGCCATCACCGCCATCACCGCCGTCACCGCCGTCACCGCCGTCTGCGGGCGCACTGCCCGTACGGTCCAGGTACACCCAGGCGCGGGTGCCCGAGCGCAGGGTGACCTCGACGCGGGCGTAGTCGTCGACCTCGTAGGCGTCGGCCGCGGCGAGCTCGGCGTCGGTGATCGTGAACACCCGTCCTTCGACGGCGTCCCGGGTATCGGGGGAGGCGACGACCATGGGGTGGCGGTCGGTGCCGCTGGCCCGGATGACGTCGGGGTCGGTGATCAGGACGGTGGTCGCGCGGTGGCCGGGCAGCGCGTCCGGCGCGCCGTCGAGGAGCCGGCCGAACTGGGAGAGCTGGACTGCGGGCAGTTGGAGCGTGCCGTACGAGAAGAGGCGGTGGACGGGGCGTTCGACCATCGGGGGTGGCTCCTTCGCGGGTGCGTGGTCAGGGGGTGCGCGTGCACGCGGCGGCCAGGCGCAGGCTCTCGTCGACCGCGTGCGGGATGTCGACGACGGGGAACAGGGCGTGGCGCACGGTCCGTTCGGCGTCGGCGATCAGGACCAGCCGTTTGTGCCGCAGCCGGCCGGCGCCGCGGAAGGTCGGCAGCCGCAGTGCCGCGGCCAGCCGGTGGGCGGCGTCGGAGAGCAGGGCGTACGGCACCTCCTCGGCGCGGGCGAACTCGGCCTGCTCGTGGGCGAACTGGGTGCTGACCCCGCGTACGTCCACGCCGGCCCGCTGGAAGTCGGGCCAGGCGTCCCGGAAGAGCCGGTTCTCCAGGGTGCAGCCGGGGGCGCCGGGGATCGGCGGGTCGCCCCAGTCGACCCCGGTGCCGGGGTAGGTGAACAGCACCGTGGCGCGGGCTTCGGCGGAGACCAGGGGCAGTGCGGCGGACCGGGCGCCCTGGGCGCCGGGCAGTGCGATGCCGTCGGGCAGCCGGGTGCCGACCAGGGCGTGCACGCGGGCGTGCTCCGCGCCGTCCGCCGTGCTCGTCGCGGTCAGGCCGCCGTCACCGAGCACCCAGCGGTCGCCCCAGTCCTGCATGGCGACGAGCAGCGGCAGCAGCGCGCCCCCGGCGTCGGTGAGCAGGTACTCGTAGCGCACCGGGCGCCGCTGGTAGAGGCTGCGGCGCAGCACGCCGCGGGCGACGAGCCGGCCGAGGCGCTCGGTGAGCACGTTCCGCGACAGGCCGATCTCTGCGGCGAGCGCGTCGAAGCGGACGTGGCCGCGGGCGATCTCGCGCAGGACGAGCACGTTCCACCAGTCACCCAGGACGACGGCTGCCTGGGCGATGCCGCAGGTCTCGTCGGCGTTGTGCATCCTCATGGGACCATAGTAGGTTCATTTTCAGGACCCACTTTGTTTCACGTAAAAACTAATCCCGTCGTGAACTGCACGGCGGATCGAACGTGAGGAGTCGCGGCGTGCCCGTCGTCATCAGCCGGATCGTCGGACGCGAGATCATCGACAGCCGGGGCAACCCGACGGTGGAGGTCGACGTCGTCCTGTCGGACGGATCGCTCGGCCGGGCGGCCGTGCCCTCCGGTGCGTCCACCGGGGCGCGCGAGGCGGTGGAGCTGCGCGACGGCGACCCGGCCCGCTTCCACGGCAAGGGCGTGCGGCGCGCGGTCGACGCCGTGAACGACGCGATCTCCGACGCGGTGGTCGGCCTCGGCGCCGACGACCAGGCGACGGTCGACGCGACGCTGATCGACCTGGACGGCACCGCCGACAAGGGCCGACTGGGCGCGAACGCGATCCTCGGCGTCTCCCTGGCGGTCGCCAAGGCAGCCGCGGTCTCCCACCGACTGCCGCTGTACCGCTACGTCGGCGGGGTCGACGCCCGGCTGCTGCCGGTGCCGATGATGAACATCGTCAACGGCGGCGCCCACGCGGACAATCCGCTCGACTTCCAGGAGTTCATGATCGCCCCGATCGGGGCGGCCACCTTCGCCGAGGCGGTCCGGATGGGCTCGGAGGTCTTCCACACCCTGCGGAACAACCTGCTCGCCGCCGGCCACAGCGTGAACGTCGGCGACGAGGGCGGCTTCGCGCCCGATCTGCGCACCGCCGACGAGGCCCTGGACTTCGTCGTGCGCGCCGTCGAGCAGTCCGGGTACGAGCCGGGCACCGACATCGCGCTCACCATGGACCCGGCCGCCTCCGAGTTCTTCCGCGACGGCGCGTACCGGTACGCCGGCGAGGGCGTGCGCCGCTCCCCCGACGAGCACGCCGCGTACCTGGCCTCGCTGGTCGACCGCTACCCCGTCGCCTCCATCGAGGACCCGATGGCCGAGGACGACCACGACGGGTGGCGCACGCTCACCGCCCGGCTCGGCGACCGCTGCCAGCTCACCGGGGACGACGTCTTCTGCACCAACGAGGCGCTGCTCGCGGCCGGCATCCGGGACGGGATCGCCAACTCGATCCTGGTGAAGGTCAACCAGATCGGCACCGTCACCGAGACCCTGGCCACCGTCGCGACCGCGCACCGCGCCGGCTACACCGTCGTGATGTCGCACCGCTCCGGCGAGACCGAGGACACCACGATCGCCGATCTCGCGGTCGCCACCGGCTGCGGCCAGATCAAGACCGGCTCCCTCTCGCGCGCCGACCGCACCGCGAAGTACAACCAACTCGTCCGCATCGAGGAGGAGCTGGGCGCGCAGGCGCGGTACGCGGGGCGGGCGGCGCTGGGCCGCGCAGCCGGGCCCCGAGCCCACGCCGGAGCGGCGTCCTGAATCCTTCCGCCGCCGGGGCGCCTCTCATGGGGGTACGGACGAACGGGCCGTACCCGAACCGGAGGTAGTCATGATCACGGGTGCCGTCATCGGCGGAGCCGTCCTTCTGTGCGCCTGCACCCTCGTCTTCCTGCGTCGCCGCGGGGGTCGTCGTGGGTGACCGCGCCTGGCCCGGGGACCAGTTGATCGCCGCCGCCCGGGACGGCGACGGGGAGGCCGTGGCCGCCCTGGTGTCCGGCTCCCATCCGCACGTACGGCGGTTCGCGCACTCGCTGTGCGCCACCCCGCAGGACGCCGAGGACGCCGCGCAGGAGGCTCTGATCATCCTGTACCGGAAGATCGGGATGCTCCGGGCCTCGGGCGCGCTGGCCTCCTGGATGTTCCGGATCGTCCGCAACGAGTGCCTGCGCCGCGCCAGGCTGATGCTCCGCGGCTCCGAGCCGCTGCCGGAGGCGACCGCCCCCTCGCCGGAGGAGGACGTCCTGCTGCGCCTGGAGGCCGAGTTGGTGGCCCGGGCCATCGACGCCCTCCCCGCCGACCAGCGACGGGTGCTGATCATGCGGGACGTGCAGGGCTACAGCGGCCGGATGACGGCCGACGCCCTCGGCCTGAGCACGGCCGCGATGAAGTCGCGGCTGCACCGGGCCCGGGCCGCGGTCCGCGCGGCGCTGCACCCCGGCCCCGACGCGGACGCACCGCCCCGGGGCGGTGGTGCGGATGCGTGAGCCGGGCGACTTCGCCAGCGCGTCCGTCCCCCGCCACCTGGCGCGCGGCGCCGCCGGGTTCGGCTCGCTGGCCGCCGCGGCCCTCCTGGTCCCGGCCGTCGGGCCGGTGAGCCTGTTGCTCGCCCCGGTGGGGCTGCTGGCGCTGCGCGGCTGCCCCCTGTGCTGGACCGTCGGCCTGGCGCAGACCCTGTCGCGGGGCAGGCTCCGGCGCAGCTGTGAGAACGGCCGCTGCGAGCTGACCGCCGTACGGGGTCCGACGCAGGAGGAGGTACGGGACCGGGAGGCGGGCCGGACCTGAGGCAGCCGGCCGCCCGGCGCGCGCTCCTGCCGCGCCGGGCGGCCCACCTCCCCGACCAGGTGCACTCCACCCCCAAGACCGTGATACTAATACCGGTATAAGTATTGGCCCCCTGGGGAACGAGGAGTACCTGCACATGGTGGAGATCAAGACGGACGCCGCGATGGACGCGATGCGGGAAGCAGGGCGCGTGGTGGCCCGCGCCCTGGCCGCGGTCCGGGAAGCCGCCGACGTGGGGGTGTCCCTCAAGGAACTGGACGAGGCGGCCCGCACGGTCCTGGCCGAGGCCGGCGCCACCTCGCCCTTCCTCGGGTACCAGCCGTCCTTCGCGCCGACGCCCTTCCCCGCGGTGATCTGCACCTCCGTCAACGACGCCGTGAGCCACGGCATCCCGACCGGCTACCGGCTGCGCGACGGCGACCTGGTGAGCGTCGACTGCGGCGCCCTGCTCGACGGCTGGGCCGGTGACGCGGCCGTCAGCTTCACCGTCGGAACGCCGCACCCCGGGGACCTCGACCTGATCGACGCCACCCGGCGCGCCGTCGACGCCGGCATCGCCGCCGCCCGGGTCGGCGGGCGCATCGGCGACATCTCCCACGCGATCGACGCCGTCGCCCGCAAGGCCCGCTGCGGGATGCCCGCCGACTTCGGCGGCCACGGCATCGGCCGCAGCATGCACGAGGACCCCCACGTCCCCAACCGCGGACGCCCCGGTCGCGGCTTCCCCCTCCGACACGGCCTGGTCCTCGCCATCGAGCCCATGCTGATGGCCGGCGGACGGGACAAGTACCGCACCGACGTCGACGGCTGGACCCTGCGCACCACCGACGGCAGCCGGGCCGCCCACTTGGAGCACACCGTCGCCATCACCGAGCAGGGCCCGCGCATCCTCACCCTGCCCTGACGACGGACGCGACGGCACGGCGGGCGGCGGGCCGCCCCCGTCAGGCGGCCTTGGCCGGCACGGCGGTGTTCTGCCCCGCCACGATCTTCCAGCCGTCCGGGCGCTCGGCGACGACGTAGAGCGTTGACCCCCACGGCCCTTCAACGGGTCCGCCACTGGCGTCGGTCGGCGTCTGGACCACGTTCACGGCGATCACCCCCGGGGCGACCTCCAACAGCTTGGTGATGTCGTAACGGGCGAAGGAGTCCCGGAGGAACCACTTCAGCGCGGGCCCGCTGAACTCGGCGATCGCCGCGCGCCCGTCGAGACGCGTGCCCATCGCGTTGGACCAGGACGCGTCGACGGCGAACTGCTCGCCGAGCGCGATCCCGTCCTTGGCGTTGAACGCCTCCTCCAACGCCTTCACCACCCCCGACACCGCCTCCCGGGTCTGCGGCGAGACCGTTCCCACCACGAGGACCTCGTTGCTCATGACCGTTCCTTTCGAACTGGGCTCTCCGGATCGCTTCCGGGGCGACCGCGTCGGCCGCCGCACACCATCCGACAACCTCAACCAAGATCGAGGTCAAGTGCGATCTCGAACACCCCGTTTCCGCCCGCCCAGGGGCCACCGCCTCGCCCGACTGCCCGGACGCCCGGCGGAAATTGGCTACCTCGGCGGCCGGAAAGGGCGCAGACTCGCCCCATGACGGACATGGGGGCGTTCCGGGACGCCGTGACCGCATGGGCCGCCGGTGGGCCCGACGGGGACGCGCGCGCATGGGCCGAAGAGCTCGGGGTGCGGACGGTGGTCCTGCTGGAGGGCCCGAGCGACGTGGCCGCGGTCGACGCGTTGGCCGTGCGGCGCGGTCGGGAGCTGGCCGCCGACGGGGTGTGCGTGCTGTCGATGGGGGGTGCGATGAGCGTCGCGCGGTTCGCCGGGCTCCTCGGGCCGCCCGGGCTGGGGTTGCGTCTGACGGGGCTGTGCGACGAGGCGGAGCGCCGTTACTACGCGCGCGGCTGGGAGCGGGCCCGTGCGGAGCCGCAGGAGTTCTTCGTCTGCGCGGCGGACCTGGAGGACGAGTTGGTCCGTGCGCTCGGCGTGGCGCGGGTCGAGGAACTGGTCCGGGCGGAGGGCGATCTGCGTCCCCTCCAGACCTTCCTGCGGCAGCCGGCGCAGCAGGGCCGCCCCGCGCAGCAGCAGTTGCGGCGGTTCTTCGGTACGAAGAAGGGGCGCAAGATCCATTACGGTCGGGTCCTCGTCGAGGCCCTGGACCTTGACCGGGTCCCCGCCCCGCTGGACGACCTGCTCAGCGCTCTGTGACCGGCCGGCGCAGACGGGTGGCGAGCGCGGCCATGGCGAGCATCAGGGCGGGCAGGACGAGCATCGCGGTGCGCAGGTCCGTCGCTTCGGTGAGGAAGCCGATGACGGGCGGCCCGGCGAGGAAGCCGACGTAGCCGACCGCGGAGACGGCGGCGATGGAGGGGCCGGGGCGTTCGGGGCGCAGGTCGGCGGCGTGGCTGAAGACGACGGGCACGACGGCGGCCATGCCCAGGCCCAACAGGCCGTAGCCGACGAACCCGGCGGGGGCCGTGGGGACGGCGACCGGGACCGCGCCGCCGACCGCGGCCACGGCCGCACAGCCCGCGGTGAAGCGGGCCGTGCCGAAGCGGGAGCGCACCCGGTCGGCGGCCAGCCGGCCGATGACCATCCCGGCGGAGAAGACGGCGAAGCCGACGCCCGCCGCACCCGCGGACGCACCGGTCGCCTCGTGCAGGTAGACCGCGCCCCAGTCGTTCACGACCCCCTCCCCCATCAGCGCGCAGAAGCCGACGAGGCCGGGGATCCACAGCCCGGGCCCGGGCAGGGCGAGCAGCGGGCCGGAGTCCCCTTCGGTCCGCTCCGCCCGCTTCGGCTCGGGTGCCAGCGCGGTCACCGCCGTGCCCGCCACCGCGCACAGCACCACCGCGGCGACGGTGAAGTGCGGCCCGGTGCCGACGCCCGCCCAGGCGACGAGCCCGCCGACGCCCGCGCCGACGATGCCGCCGAGGCTGAACATGGCGTGGAAGCCGCCGAGCACGGGGCGCGCGTAGGCCCGTTCGACCAGCACGCCCTGGGTGTTCATGGCCACGTCGACGGCGGTGTTGCCGCAGGCGAACAGCGCCAGCGTCAACGTGAGGAGCGCGAGCCCCGGTGCGAAGGCCAGCCCGACGAGCGCGGTCAGGTACGTGGCCATGCCCAGGCAGAGCACCGTACGGCTGCCGTGCCGGGCCACCAGGCCGCCCATGAGCGGCAGACAGAGGAACGCCCCGCTGCTCAACCCCACGAGCGCCACGGCGAGTTGCCCGGCGGAGAGGTCGAGCCGGTCCTGCACCGCGGGGACGCGGGAGGCCCAGGTGGCGAAGGCGGCGCCGGTGACGAAGAAGACCGCGCTGACGGCCAGCCGCATCGCTCTCAGGCGCCGCGCCGCTTCGGTGGCGGAGCCGGACGGGACGAATCCGCTTGCCTTCGGCACGGCCATGCCGACGTACTTACCCCACCCGCGCCGGCGCACTCCCGGCGCGGACGTGATGGCGCGGGCGGGTGGTTCCGGTCGCCGTCCACCCGGACGGCGCGTCGTGGCGACCGGCCGGCGGCCTGCCGGCGGAGCCGGTCACCAACCGCCGAGGGGGTGGCCCCTCGCCCGACGGCGGGGGCCACCATGCACTTCCACGGTCAGGGGGCCGCGGGGTCCCGGTCGGAGGTGACGACGGCTGCCAGGTCCGCACCCGCCCGGAGCAGCGCCACGGTCCGTACGGCGATCTGGTCGAGCCGTCCGCGCAGGATGGCGTGCGCCTCCTCCAGGCCGTCGAGGCGGTGCAGGGACGCCGTGACCTCGCGCACCGCGGGGATGCCGTAGCCGGCGCTGCGCAGGGCCGTGACGATCCTGGCCGCCCTGATCGCCGGGAGGCCGTAGCGACGGGCACGCAGCGACGTCACCCGCTCGGGGGCGACGAGCCCCTCCTGCTCCCAGAACCGCAGGGCCGAGGGGCGTACGCCGAGGGCTCCGGCCAGCTCCGTGATCGTCATCGCGTCGTCCTCGTGCTCGCGCTCCCGCCCGGGTTCGAAGCCGGACGTGCCCGCTTCGGCCTCGATCGCCTCCAGCGCCTTCTGGGCGCGCAGCGCCTCGTCCCGCTCCCGTGCGAGCCGGACGTGCGCCTCGTTGATCGCCGAGGCCGCCTCCGCCACCGTCCGCGTACGCAGCTCCGCCAGCACCTGCCGGGCCGTGACGGGCCCCACCGCGCCGGCGAGCCCCCGGTAGGCGCGCAGGGCGTGCAGATGGATCGGCGCGAAGGACCGGTATCCGTTGCCGGAGCGAGCGGCCGGCGGGATGACTCCCAGTCGCTCCAGGTCTCGGACCTGTTGCAGCGAGTACCCGCTCTCGCGCGCCACGTCCGCCGTTCTCAGCGTCGTCCGCCGGGCGCCGCTCACCGGCCCGTCCATCGACCAACCCCACACAAGCACTTGAAGGTCACGCTTGAACCATGAGTATGGACCAGATCATCGCGACCGTGCGCGGTTTCGACGGCGCCCTCGTGCTCGCCCCGGCTCCGGGCGGCGACTACCCCGAGCTCGCGTGGGGCGACGCGTTCTTCTACTACGCCCCCGACGGCGAGGTGCCGCGCCGCGTCCAGCCGTACGGGACGGTCGTCACCAAGGACTACCCCGACGACACCGCGTCCGACCTCGACCCGCCGGGCCGCTGGCGCGTGAACGTCCACGTCGACCGTGCGACGTTCCGGGACCTCACCGGGGAGGAGCCGCGCGGCGCCGACCGCCCCCTCGACCACGCCGCCGTCGACGTGGTGCTGCCGCATCCGGTGTACGGCGCGCTCGGCTGGATCTGCGTCGTCAACCCCGCCCAGCGGACGACGGACACGGTCCTGCGCCTGCTGCGCGACGCCCATGAGGCCGCGCGGTCCCGCTTCGCCCGGCGAGAAGGGCCGGAAGGCCGCTGACGGAGTCGATTGACGGAGTCGATGCGGCGGCGCACGCGGCGCGCCGCCCCGAAGGGGCCCGTACCGGCGCGGCCACCGCGACGGCTCAGTCGGTCACACCCGGGGGAAGGGCCCCCACGCCCGGATGGCGAACCCGGCGCCGTCCCGGACGACCTCGGCGGCCCCGCTGCCGGCCAGGTGCGCCGGTACGACCAGGGCGTTGGTGTCGTTGGCCCGCTCGAACAGCCGGCGCCGGCTGGCCCGCGCCCCGGCCCCGTCCTCGCAGAAGCAGCTGTTCACGTCCGGCGCCACGAACTGGAGCGGCGAGTGCAGCATGTCGCCGACGAACAGCGCCCGGTCGCTCCCGGACTCCAGGACCACCACGGAGGAGCCCGGCGTGTGACCCGGCGCGAGTTCGAGCGCGAGGTTCCCGTCGATGGTGTGGCGGCCGTCCCACAGCAGTGCCTGTCCGGCGTCGACGACGGGCGCGACGCTGTCTTCGAAGACGTTCTCGTTGGCCCGCCCCACCCTCGGGACGTGGCCGTTCGCGGGATCCCAGAAGTCGACGTCGCGCCGCGGCAGCAGATAGGTCGCGTTGGGGAAGGTCGGCACCCACGCCCCGTCGTCCAGCCGGGTGTTCCAGCCGACGTGGTCGATGTGCAGATGCGTGTTGACGACGACGTCCACGTCCTCGGGCCGTACGCCCGCCCGGCCCAGCGCCCCGATGAAGTCGGTGTCCAGCCCGTTCCACACGGCGGAGTGCGGGCGCGACTTGTGGTTGCCGACCCCGGTGTCGACGAGGACAGTCCGACCCTCGCTGCGCAGCACCCAGGTCTGGACGACGAGGACGCACTCCTGCGACGCGGGGTCGACGAAGTCCGGCTCCAGCCACTGCGCGTGCTGCCGCCACGCGTCCGGCGGCGCCTCGGGGAAGAAGGCGGCCGGCGCCAGTTCGATCGTTCCGTGATATTCGACGACCCTGGTGATCGAGACGTCGCCGAGGACGATGCCCTGCATGGCCGATCCCGTCCTGTCGTGGGGGCAGATGTTCCGCCCAGCGTCGGGGTTCGGTGCGGCGGGCACCAGTGCGCCCGGGGCGTGTTGGCACGATTCCCGCCCTGCGGACCAGCGCGAAGGCCCCGCGGATCAGGTGCGAGGCGAGCGGACCGTCACGCTGGGGAGTTGCGGTTCCCCGGTCGGATGTGAGCACTATCTCGCATGACCTCCCCACCCCTTTCAGCCGACTTCGGCATGCCCGAAAACGCCCCCGTCCGCCCCGCCTTCCCCGACTTCCCCCGTCGTTTCGCCCGCACCCGGCGCTTCTCGCTCGGCGTGCCCGCGCACCCGACCGTCTCGCCGGACGGCGCCCGCGTCCTGTTCGTCCGCGGCACCGGCGGCACCGACCCGGTGCGCCGCCTCTGGCTGTACGAGGACGGCGAGGAGCGCGTCCTCGCCGATCCGCTCCTCCTCCGGGGCGGCTCCGGTGACGGTGACGTGCCGGAGGCCGAACGGATCCGTCGGGAGCGGGCCCGGACACTGACGACGGGCGTGGTCTCGTACGCCACCGACGCCGCGGCGCGCCTCGTCGTCTTCGCGCTCGACGGCGCCCTGTGGGCGGTGCGCACGGACGGCGGCGCCCCGTGGCCGGTGGCGACGGCGGGTCCCGCGGTCGATCCGCGCCCCTGTCCCGACGGCTCCTGGATCGCGTACGTCACCGACGGCGCCCTGCGGGCGGTGCGCCCCGACGGCACCGGGGACCGGCTGCTCGCCGCGCCGGAGTCCCCCGAGGTGACGTACGGACTGCCCGACCACACGGCGGCCGAGTCCATCGGACGCGACCGCGGCCACTGGTGGTCCCCGGCCGGGGACGCGGTGCTCGCGGCGCGGGTCGACACCGGCCCCGTCCGCACCTGGTACGTCGCCGACCCGGCTGATCCGCAGAAACCCCCGCGGGCGATGCGCTATCCGGTGGTGGGCACCGCGAACGCCCTCACCTCGCTGCACGTGCTGCGGCTCGACGGCTCCCGCATGCCGGTGCTCCTGCCCGCCGCTGCCGACCCCGAGCACCACGAGCGGGGTGCTTGGACCGACCCGGCCTTCGAGTACGTGACCGCGGCGGGCTGGGACGCCTCGGGGCCGACGGTCGCGGTGCAGAGCAGGGACCAGCGGTCGCTGCACCTGCTCGCCGTCGACCCGGCGACGGGCGCCACCACCGTGCTCCAGCGGGTGCGCGACCGGGTGTGGGTGGACGTGGTGCCGGGCGCCCCGGGGCGCACCGCCGCGGGCACGCCCCTCGCCGTCGTCACCGACGGCGACGTGCCGGGGCTGCGCATCGGCGCCGACGCCACCCCGCCCGGGCTCCACGTCCGTGAGGTCCTCGCCTCGGTCGGCGACCGCGTGTGGTTCACCGCGAACGAGGATCCGACCGAGGTGCACGTGTGGTCGTACGACCCGGGGCGCGGCTTCGCCCGCGTCAGCGCGGAACCGGGCGTGCACACGGCCGCGGTCGGCGGTGACACCGTCGTCCTGGACAGCCTGACGGAGTCCGGGCCTTCGATGACGGTCCTCACGGAGGGCCAGCCCGTCGGCCGGATCCGGGTGCTCGCCGAGGAGCCGCAGGTCACGCCGGCGCCCGTCCTGCTGCGGCTGGGCGAGCGGGAGTTGCGCAGCCAGCTCTATCTGCCGTCCGGTCACGAGCCGGGGACGCGCCGACTGCCGGTGTTGCTGTGCCCGTACGGCGGGGCCGGTCTGCAACTGGTCATCAGGGCCCGCGAGTGGTGGTCGTACGTGGCGCAGTGGTTCGCCGAGCAGGGGTTCGCGGTCCTGGTGACGGACGGCCGGGGCACTCCGGGCCGGGGCCGGGCGTGGGCGAGGGAAGTCCACGGGGACCGGCTCACGCCGGCCGTCCAGGACCAGGTCGACGCGCTGCACGCGGCGGCGGAGCGCTTCCCCGATCTCGACCTCGGCGCGGTCGGGATCCGCGGCTGGTCGTTCGGGGGCTATCTGGCCGCCGCTGCGGTGCTGTGCCGCCCGGACGTCTTCCACGCCGCCGTCGCGGGCGCCGCGTCGGCCGACCGCCGGCTGTACGACACCCATTGGGAGGAGCGCTTCCTCGGCCATCCGGAGGTCTTCCCCGACGCGTACGACCACAACTCGCTGGCGACGCACGCCGACCGGTTGGTGCGTCCGCTGCTGCTGGTGCACGGGGTGGCGGACGACAACGTGCACCTCGCCCACGTGCTGCGACTGTCGTCGGCGCTGCTGGCGGCGGGGCGTGAGCACGCGGTGCTGCCGCTGTCGGGGGCGAGCCACATGGTCACCGACGAGGGGCAGGCGGCCCACCTGATGCGGCAGGAACTCGCCTTCCTGAAGAAGTCCTTGAAAGTTTGAGGTGGTGAACCCTTTGCGCTCCTGACTCGTAAACACCACGACGAACGACGCCGGTCGGACACCCGGCCGGTCAGGGACCGTGAGCCGAAGGAGCAGACCATGACCGCACCCTCTGAGGAGCAGCGCCGCCGCCCCGTCACCCGTAGGTCCGTCGTCGCCGCGGCGGGCGGGGCCGGGCTGACGGTCGCGCTCACCGCGTGCGGCTCGGACGACGACGGCGGTTCGAGCGGTACGGGCAGTACGGGCGACGGGGGCACGACGGGCGGCACCTCCGGTGGCTCCGCCGCGGGCGGCTCGACCGGCGGCAGTGGGGGCGGCCAGGCGGTCGCGAAGGTCGCGGACATTCCCGAGGGCGGCGGCAAGGTCGTCGGCGACGTGGTGATCACCCAGCCGAGCGCCGGGCAGTTCAAGGCGTTCTCGTCGAAGTGTCCCCACCAGGGCTGCGCGGTGCGGGGCGTGGAGAACAACGTGATCACCTGCCCGTGCCACAACAGCACCTTCGACGCGTCCGACGGCAGCGTGAAGGCCGGCCCGGCGAACTCTCCCCTGCCGGCGAAGTCCGTGAAGGTGGAAGGGGACTCGATCATCCTGGCGTAGTCGGGCGCCGCTCCGCCGCGGCGCGGCGCCAGCAGGCCAGGACCTCGTCGCTGGTGGTGACGGTGGCCACCAGGGCGAGAGTGTGGCGAACCATCGCGGGGGTGTAGTCGGCGGGCACCCCCGCGATGGCGTCCCGGGCGACGACCGCGGTGTAGCCGAGGTTCACCGCGTCGAACACCGCGTTGGGGACGGCGACGTTCGCCGAGACCCCGGTGACCAGGAGCGTGCGGCAGCCGAGGTTGCGCAGCAGCGCGTCGAGTCCGGTGCCCGCGAGCGGCGACAGGCCGTGCAGCCGGCGCACCACCAGGTCCTCGTCCGCGACCTCGATGGGCGGGGCGATGCGCACGGCGGGCGTACCGGGGTGCTGTTGCACGGACAGCTTGGCGGCGGCGCGGAACAGCCGGGCGTTGCGGTTGGAGCCGCGTCCGTCGGGGCGGCGTTCGGCGACCGCGTGCACCACTTGGACGCCCGTGCGGTGCGCCCCGGCGACCAGTCGGGCGATCCGGTGGAGCGCGCCCGACGAGCGTGCCTGGGCGGCGAGTTCGGGCAGGGCGGCGGCCCCGTCGCCGACGACGCCCCGTTGGCACTCGACCGTGAGCAGCACGGTGGTGGCCGGGTCGAGGTCGACGTGGAGACGTTCGGTCGGGTCGCTGGACGTCATGCCGTCCCCCTTCATGTACCGGGTGCCGCACGCCCGTTGCGCGGTGCCGCGGATGGACCCATGATTTCTGACGTACTGTCAGTTTCCAAGGGGGCGTGGCACGCGGGGCGCCCGGACGGGAGCAGCCGTGGTCGCCACGCAGCGCCGGGGCCGTCGGGTCATGATGACGCCCGCCGAGCGGGACGCCTTCCTCAGCGAGCAGCGCACCTGTCGAGTGGCCACCGTGTCGGCCGACGGCCGTCCGCACGCGAGCGTGCTGTGGTTCGTCTGGGACGGCGCCTCGCTCTGGCTGTACTCGATCACCCGCAGCCGCCGCTGGACCGACCTGCGCCGCGATCCACGGCTCGCGGTGGTCGTGGACGCCGGCGAGGAGTACGGGGAGCTGCGCGGGGTGGAGCTGTCGGGCACCGCCGTCTTCGTCGGGGAGGCCCCGCGCACCGGTGCGCCGTGCCCCGAACTGGTCGAGCCGGAGCGCCTGTTCGCCCGCAAGAACTTCGACCTGGACGCCATGCCGCACGACGGACGGCACGCCTGGCTGCGACTCACCCCCGACGCCGTCGCCTCCTGGGACTTCGGAAAGCTCGCGGCCGAGCAGGGCGGCTGACGCCGGACGTCGTACGGGAAGGCGTCACGCCTCCTTCAGCGCCCGGGCCGCACCGGTCAGCGCCGCCACGGTCGCCCGGATCGAGGGGCGGCGGTCGGCGTCGGTGCGCCAGACCGCGTACACGTGCCGCCGCATGCCGCGGCGCACCGGGACGAGCGCGACGCCATCGGGCACCGACCCCCGCCCCAGCCGCGGCGCGACGCACACCCCGCAGCCGGCCGCGATCAGCGCCAGCTGGGTGTGGTGCTCGGCCGCGAGGTGCGGAACGCGGGGCTCGATCCCCCGCGAGCGCAGGGTGAACGTCAACCACTCGTAACAGAACTCGCCCTCGGGCCAGGACACCCAGTCGTCGGCTGCGAACTCCTCCAGGTCCACCTCGTCACGGCGGGCGAGGGGGTGGTCGACCGGCATGGCGACGTCCGCCGCGTCGTCGAGCAGGTGCGCCTGGGCGAGTCCGGCGGGCACGGGCAGCCGCTTGTTGGTCCAGTCCAGGACCACGGCGAGGTCGCAGTCGCCCCGGATGACCCCGTGGATGCCCTGCTCGGGCTCCAGCTCCTGGGTGCGCACGCGCAGTTCGGGGTGGCCGGTGCGCAGCGCCTGCACCATCCCCGGGAAGAGGCCGCGCGCGGCCGTGGGGAACGCCCCGACCCGGACCTCGCCGACCACCTGCCCCCGCTGCGCCTCGATGTCCGCCTGCGCCAGCTCGACGTGCGACAGGATGCGCGCCGCGTGGTCGGCGAGCAGCTGGCCGGCGTCGGTGAGGCGCACGCCGCGCCCGCTCTTGGTGAGCAGTTGCTGTCCGACTTCGCGCTCCAGCTTCGCCAGTTGCTGGGAGACGGCCGACGAGGTCACGTGCAGCCCGTCGGCGGCCCTGCTGACGGAGCCGTGCCGGGCGAGGGCGTCGAGGGTCCGCAGGCGCTCCAGATTCAACATGTAAGCAATGCTAAGCGAACAAGAGAAGTTTTTCTCGCTTGTGCTACGAGGTCGCGCGGGTGACAGTGGGCGTCATGACCAGCGCCAGGCGCCCCCTCACCGCGGCCTCGACCGCCACCCCCGCCGGGGCCCCTGCCCGGCCCCGCCCGTGGACCTTGAGGGGCTCCGGCGGTTCCCGACTGGACTGGCGCCTGCGGTTCGCCTTCCTCTCCACGGTGTGGGGCTTCAGCTTCCTGATGACCAAGGTCGGCACCCAGGGGTACGCACCCTTCCAGGTCACCCTGGGCCGGCTGGTCTTCGGCACCGCGGTGCTCGCCGCCGTCCTCGCGGTGCGCCGCGAGGGGCTGCCGCGCGGCGCCCGCACCTGGGGCCATCTGACGGTGTCGGCGTTCTTCCTCAACGCCCTGCCGTTCTCGCTCTTCGCCTACTCGCAGGAGACGATCCCCTCGGCGCTCGCCGCCATCTGCAACGCCACGTCACCGCTGTGGGGCATGGTCCTGTCGCTGGTCGCGCTCCCCGAGGACCGCCCCACCCGGCGGCGGGTGGCCGGTCTCGGCCTCGGCTTCCTCGGGGTGCTGACCGTGCTCGGCGCCTGGCAGGGCTTCGCCGGGATCGCCCCGACCGGCACCGCGCTGGCGCTGCTCGCCTCGCTCAGCTATCCGGTCGGCTGGATCTACGTCCGTCGCAACCTCGCGGGCAGCACGCACTCGAACCTCTCGCTGACCACCGCGCAGCTCCTGCTCGGCACGGTCCAACTGGCCGTCGTCACCCCGCTGTTCACGACCTTCCCGACCTCCTTCCCGATGGTGCCGCTGCTCGCCGTGGTGGGCCTGGGCGCCCTGGCCACCGGCATCGCGATGCTCGTCCAGTACGGGTTGGTGGCCGAGGTGGGGCCGACGACCGCGCAGATGGTCACGTACTTCACCCCCGTCATCGCCACGGTCGCCGGGGTGTGGGTGCTCGGCGAACGGCTGAGCTGGAGCGCGCCGGTGGGGGCGCTGATCATCATCGCGGGGGCGGCCCTGACCCAGTCCCGACCGAAGGGCACGGGCGACAGCCGGACCGTCGCCAGGGCGGGGGTCACCACCGCCGATGCCGTCGCGGCTCCGGTGCCCGCCCCGGCCTGCGGCGCCGCGCCCCGTCAGCCGTAACTCCGCGCCCGCGGCGGCCCGACCGCCGCCGCGACGGCATCGGCGAGCCGGGCGATGTCGCCACCGACCTCGCCGCCGGGGCCCAAGCCGCTGAGCCCCGAGACGGTGAGCCGCACCCCGGCGGGGGCCGCGACCCGGAAGCGGGCGCCGGGCGCGACCGCCCACCCGGCTTGGAGCAGCCGGGCCACCGCGCCCGTCTCGTCGGCCACGGGCACCCACACGTTCATCCCCGTCCGCCCGAAGGCCGGCACGCCCCGCTCGGCCAGCGCCGCGACCAGGGCGTCCCGGCGCCGCCCGTACGCCCGCGCCACCGCGCGCGGATCGACGGCGCCCGTCCGCCACAACTCCACCACGGTGCGCTGGAGCAGTCGACTGACCCAGCCGGGGCCGACGAACTGCCGTCCGGTCACCCGGTCGACGGTGACCGCGTCCCCGGTGACCACCGCGACGCGCAGATCGGGCCCGTACGCCTTGGCGACGGAGCGCACCAGGGCCCAGGCGTCCGTGGTCCCGGCCAGGGGGTGCAGGGGGACGTCGACGATTCCGTGACCGTGGTCGTCCTCGATGAGGAGGGTCTGCGGGAAGCGCCGCAGCACGGCCCGCAGCGCTTCGGCGCGCTCGGCGCCGACGGCCGCGCCGGTCGGGTTCTGCGCGCGGTCGGTGACGACGACGGCCCGGGCGCCGGCCGTCAGCGCCCGCTCGACGGCCGGGGGCAGCGGCCCGTCGTCGTCGACGGGCAGGGGCACGGGCGTCAGCCCGAGCGCGGGGATGAGGTCGAGCAGGCTGCCCCACCCCGGGTCCTCGACGGCGACCGCGTCACCGGGCCGCAGATGGGCGGCGAGGATCCGCTCCACGGCGTCCAGCGAACCCGACGTCACGGCGATCGGCCCGGCCGGCACGCCGTCGGCGTCCAGCGCCGCGCGGGCGAGGCGGGCCAGCTCCGGATCGACGGTGGGCCCGCCGTACAGGCCGTAGTCGGGAGCCTCGCGATTGTGCCGCGCCGCCGCGAGGAGGGCATCGTCCAGCAGCGGCAGCAGGGCGGGGTCCGGCTCGCCCCCGCCCACGTCGCGCACGCCGGGCGGCGCCTCGACCCGGATGGCGCCGCGGGACGTACTGACCGGTCTGGCGCGCACCCGGCTGCCGCGACGCCCCGCCGTCTCGATGATCCCGCGCTCACGCAGCACGCGGTACGCGGCGGCGACCGTGTTCGGATTCACCTCCAGCCGCGTGGCCAACTCCCGCATCGGCGGAAGCAGTTGCCCAGGCTCCAGCCCACCGGTGGCCACCCCGCGCTCGACGCTGGCGGCGATCTCCGATGCGCGGTGACCTTCAATCCGATACTCTCCTAGCACAAAAGACATTATGCACTAGTGCAATGGAGTTCGCCATGGCAGACCGGACAGAACTGACGGACCCGGGTTACGAGCCGACCGAGCGCACCGTCCCGTCCCGCTCGCGCGAGCGCGCTGCGTACGACCGGGCGACGGTGCACGCGATACTCGACGCGGACTACCTGTGCCACCTCGGCTTCGTCCGCGACGGAGCGCCCGTCGTGCTGCCGACGCTCTACGCCCGGGTCGGCGAGTGCGTGTACGTCCACGGCTCCACCGGCTCGCGCCCGCTACGGATGGCCGGCGAGCCGGACCCCGGCCTCCCGGTCTGCCTGACGGTCACCCACCTCGACGGGCTGGTGCTGGCGCGCTCCGCGTTCCACCACTCGATCAACTACCGCTCGGTCCTGGTCCACGGCGTGGCCCACCCGGTCACCGACCCGCAGGAGAAGGCGCGGGCGCTCGACGCCCTCGTGGAGGCCGTGGTGCCCGGGCGCGCGGCGGACTCCCGTCCGGCGACCGCCAAGGAGAGCGCGGCGACGGCCGTCCTGCGGCTGGACCTCGCCGAGGTCTCCGCGAAGATCCGCACGGGCGACCCCAACGACGAGCCGACGGACATGGACCTGCCGCACTGGGCGGGCGTCGTTCCGGTGACCCGTACGTACGGTTCACCGATCCCCGCGCAAGACCTCTCAACCCCGACCCCCCTCCCCGACTACCTGACCCACCGCTGACCACCTCCCCCACGCGGGCGCTCCGCCCCAGATCGCGTCCCGCGTGGCCCTTCCGACGGCACTTGTTGCCTCGACAGGCTCGATGCCGCCGTAACGGCTGCGCATTGAGGGCGCCTGCGGCCCGTCTGGGGCTTGTCGCGCAGTTTCCCGCGTCCCTCAACGCCTCCGCCCGCAGCCCGCAGGTGAATGACGGGGCGGAGCTGCGCGAGCAACCACGACGTACCCGCGGAGGCGAACGCACCTGCAAGGAAACGGCGGGTGCGCCAACCGGGCGCTGGGAGTCGAACAGCCCAACACCCCGCCGCAGAGACCAACGCTCCCGCAGAGATTCGGCAGCTCCGTCCAGGGCCACAACGGACAGGACTTTACGGACGCGCTCTAGCCGCCCGCACGGCCGGCGGGGAGCGGCCCCTCGGCCGCTGGCGGCACCGCGGCACCCGCGGCGGACCCCGGCCCCGAAGCAACCGGCCCCGACGGCGCCTTCGGCGCCTGCGACTGGGCGATGAACGCCCCCACCAGTACCAGCCCCCCGCCCAGGATCTGCGGCAGCGACAGGTGCTCCTGCAACAGCACCCACGCCAACACCGTGGCCACCACGGCCTCCAGACAGGCCACCACCCCGGCGACCTGCGGCGACAGCTTGCGCACTGATACCACCCCGGTGACGTACGCGAGCACCGTCGCGAGCAGCACGACCCAGGCGAGCAGCAGCCACGCCTCGACGGAGGTGCCGCCCATGTCGACCCGTCCGCCCAGCAGCGAGGCGTCCATGCTCCACGGCCGGGCGATCACCGTCAGCACGAGCGCGCCGATGAGGAGCCCGTACGCGATGACGCCGAGCGGGTCCGCCCGGTCCTCCCCCGCGCTCCCGTGGTCCGACAGGATGAAGTAGCACGCCTGGCAGCAGGCCGCGCCGAGCGCCAGGAGCAGCCCGAGGACGTCGAAGCTCAGCCCGGCCCAGACTTCGACGACGCAGGCGAGGCCGGTGACGGCGATCACGACGCCCACCGCGGCGGCCCGGGTGACCGGCCGGCGCTGGACGAAGCGGATCCAGCCGAGCACCAGGGCCGGCCCCAGGTACTCGACGAGGAGCGCGACGCCGACGGGGATCCGGGAGATCGCGGCGAAGTAGAACGCCTGCACGCCCGCGACGGCGAGCAGGCCGAAGCCCAGGAGCAGCACGGGCCTGCGGCGCACCAGGTCGCGATGGCGCCAGGCGAGCGGCAGCATGACGACGGCGGCACCGGCCACCCTCAGCCAGACGACGTGCAGCGGATCGAGCCCGGCCTCGATCAACGGCTTGGCCGCCACGCCCGAACCACCGAACGCGAGCGCCGACACCAGGGCTATGCCCAGGCCGGCGCCCTTCCCCGAAGAGTGCATCGGCACATCATGTCAGCGCGCGTCAGGACCGTCGACCCCAAGACGCATGTCGAGACGGGGCCCGGCGAGCCCGTGACGCGTGGAGAATCAGCCGGGCGACGGGCGCGTGCCCTCGCCGTCCCCGCCCCGTTCGACGCGCTCCGCCAGTCGCGTCGCGTCGACCCCGGCGCGGCGCAGCACTTCCATGGCCCGGCACTCAGGGTCGGCCGCCAGGCTGGCGAGGACGTCGACCCCGGTGGCGCGGGCGGCACCCCGCAGCCCCGCCCGCCGGACCGCGCCCTCCAGGGCGTCGACCGCGGAGGGGGACCAGGCACCGGCGCCCCCGACGGAGCGGGGTCCGGGGACCCGTACCACCGGCACCGCCCCCGAGTCCTCCACCGACCCCTGCCACCGCAGGCCGTAGCCGATGGAGCGCTGGACGAGATAGCCGAGGACGCGGGCGACCTGCGACCCCGGGCCGAGCGCCGCGCGCACGGTGGGGTCCGCTTCGAGGAGGGAGTGCAGCAGATGCGCGGTGTCGATCTGGCGACCGCCGTCCCGCAGGGCCCGTCGGCGCGCGCCCGTGACCACCGAAGCCAGCTCCGGGGCGAGTCGGGCATCGGTCTCCGTACGGGGCACGGCGAGCTGCCGGGGCAGTCGAGGGGTAGGGCGCGGCACGTCTCCTACCTCATCAGACCAGGACGGGACAAGCATCCCCGTCCGGGGCCATCTGCCCATCCCACGGAAGTTGGGCACGCGCGGCTCATTCCTCCTCCTCACGGATGAGATCGCGACAACCCGCACACCTGCCGCGCGCGCCGCCTTGCCCCCGTGCGCCCCGTGGAATCCGAATGCCCCACACAGATGCCTCGGGCAAGCAACCGGACGGGAAACGAAAGCGTCCCCCGGGACATGTTCTGGTTGGTCGCGCTGCTCGGAACGGACGGGCGGGAGTACGTCTACCGGGTGTACGCCCCGGCCACTGCGCTGCGCGCCGACGTGTTCTGGGCCGCCTTCCACTGCCACGACGAGGGGCCGCACCCCCGCGCCTCCGACTGCTTCGACTCCGCCGAGATCTGGCTCCACCAGCTGGTCGAACAAATCTGACTGCCCGTCAGTCTTGAGTGTTCCGGGCGATCCGGCTACGTTCCGCCCACCGCGACCCGACACGAAGGGGTGGTCTCGCATGGCCGAAGTCAGCGCCGAGGCCCGCATCGGGGCACCGACCGAGAAGGTCTGGGCCCAGCTGACGGACTTCAGCAGCTACGACCGGTGGAACGCCACGCACACCGGCTTCCCCCAGGGCGCCCCCGCCGCCCTGGAGCTGGGCACCGCCTACGTGGAGAACATGAAGCTCATGGGCTTCCCCGCCGAAGTCTCCTGGACGGTGGTGGAGTTCGAGGCGGGCCGGCTCCTCGGCATCAAGGGAGCGGGCCCGATGGGGGTGAGCGTCGGCAACCGCTACCGTCTCACGCCCGAGGGGGACGCGACGCTCGTCCGCATCGAGGGGGAGTTCACCGGTGCCGCGGTGTCCTTGATGGCCGGCCGGCTCAGGGACTCGGCGACGGCCGCCCTCGACGAGTCCCTGCACAAGCTCGCGGGCCTGGTGACCTGACGCCCCGACCCACCGCAAGCGTCGACCCCGCACGGACTGCGTGCGGGGTCGACGCTTGCGTGCCGCCGTCACCTCAGTCTTCGTCGGCGAGGATCAGGTAGAGCTTCTTGCGGGTCTCGTTGATCGCGTCGAGGGCCTTCTGACGCTGCTCGGGGCTACCGGTCTTCCAGACCTGCCCGAAGGCCTCCATCAGCCCCCAGCCCGCCTGGCGGATCTCGTTGACGGTGTCCCAGTCGACACCGCGACCGGCCTCCTCCCACGGGGCGTCCGGCCCCGCCTCGGACTCGGCCCGCCCGGATTCGGTGAGCGTGAAGAGCTTCTTGCCACCCTCGCTCGCGCTCGCGATCAGCCCTTCGTCCTCCAGCATCTGGAGGGTCGGGTAGACCGAGCCGGGGCTGGGCTTCCACGCCCCGCCGCTGCGCTCGCCGATCTCCTGGATCATCTCGTACCCGTGCATCGGCCGGTCCTTCAGCAGCGCGAGGATCGAGGCCCGCACGTCACCGCGCCGAGCCCGGCCCCGGCCGCCGCCCCGCCCCCGGCCACCGGGGAACGGGCCGCCGAAGGGCCCGCCGAACGGCGGACCGAACTGCCCGAACGCCCGACGGCGCCCTTCGAATCCGCTCCATCCCTGATGTCCGGGCCCGCACGACCCGGGCCCACCCTCGTGTCCGTATCCGTGTCCATGCCCTGGGGAACGCATCTCGTGCTCCTTCCATCGTCGATCTTTCACGATACCTCAACGATATATCGGAACAGTTCGTTCGGCAAGAGGGGCCAACCGCTTCGCATTGGCCTTGGCGACCCGCTCCCCGCGCCGCCTACGGTCGCCCCATGCGCATCCGAATCGTCGACGCCTTCGCCGCCCGCCCCTTCTCCGGCAACCCCGCGGGCGTCGTCCTGCTCCCCGGGGCCGACCGCTTCCCCGACGACGGCTGGCTCCAGCGGGTCGCCGCCGAGGTGAACCTCTCCGAGACCGCCTACGCCCACCCCCTGACCGACACCGCGGACCCCGCGGAGTGGGCGCTGCGCTGGTTCACCCCCACCACCGAGGTCGCCATGTGCGGCCACGCCACCCTCGCCACCGCGCACGTCCTGCACACCACGGGCGCCGCGACCGGCACCGTCCGCTTCACCGCCCCGTGCGGAACGCTGGTGACGACGGCGCACGAGGACGGCACGATCACCCTGGACTTCCCCACCGCGCCGCTCACCGAGGTCGCCCCGCCGAACGGCCTCGAAGCCGCCCTCGGCGCACCGGCGCTCACCGTCCGCGACACCGGACCGCACGTCGGCGACCTGGTCGTGGAGGTCGCCGACGAGAAGACCGTCCGTGGCCTCGCGCCCGACCTGGCTGCCGTCGCGGGGCTGCCGCAGCGCGGCGTCATCGTCACCGCCGCCGCGGACGACCCCTCGCAGGGCCACGACTTCGTCTCGCGCTGCTTCTTCCCCCAGGTCGGCATCGCCGAGGACCCGGTGACGGGCAGCGCCCACACCGCACTCGCACCGTTCTGGTCCGAGCGCCTCGGGCGGGCGCGGCTCACCGGTCTCCAGGCGTCCGCCCGCTCCGGGCTGGTGCGCACCGAGGTGCGCGGCGAGCGGACCCTGCTGACCGGCCGCGCGGTCACCGTCATCGACGGCGAACTGCTCACCGCGCCCTGACCGGCACCATGCAAAAGGGGCGTACGGATCGATCCGTACGCCCCCATCCCGCGCGGCGCGCCCTGTGCGGCCGGTCGCCTCACGCCGTGGGCAGCCACCCCACCTTGCCGGCGAGCAGCGCGTATCCGACGAAGGCCACGATGTCGAGCAGGGCGTGCGCGACCACCAGCGGCCCGACCCGCCCCCAGCGCCGGTACAGCAGCACGAACACCACGCCCATGACCAGGTTCCCGATGAAGCCGCCGATGCCCTGGTAGAGGTGGTACGACCCGCGCAGCACCGAGCTCGCCACCAGCGCCGCCATCGGGGACCAGCCCAACTGCGCGAGCCTGCGCAGCAGATAGCCCACCACGATCACTTCCTCCACCACGGAGTTCTGGATCGCGGAGAGGATCAGGACCGGGAACTTCCACCACACGTCCGGCAGGGACTCGGGCACGACGGTCAGATTGAACCCGCTCGCCCGCGCGCCGAGGTAGAAGGCGAGTCCGGCGCTGCCGATCCCCGCCGCCACCAGGGCGCCCCGCCCCAGGTCGGGCCAGGGCTTGGTGCGGTCGAAGCCCATCGACCGCAGCCCGCCCGCCCCCTCCCGCGTCAACAGGTGCGCCACCAGCACCACGGGCACCAGCGCGGTCGCGATGCCGAAGAGCTGCCACGCGAGGTCGAGCCAGGGCCGACCGGGGGCGTACGAGCCGTTCAGCGTGGCCGCCTGCTCCTTCAGCCCGCCCGGCTTCGTGAGCGATCCGACGAAGCTGATGAGCGCGGACACCGCGCTCGCGCCCAGGGAGAGCGCCAGCACCAGCAGCAGCTCGGACCGAAGGGTCCGGTGCGTCAGCGCCTCCCGGTCCAGGGGAAGGGCGTCGTCAGCCGCGCGTCCCGCCTCCGTGTGCACACGTGCCTCCCGGTTCAAATGCCTCCGCTCATCCCATCACAGCGGGCCGGGCACGGCGCACACCGCGGAAGCGGACGAGCGGCGGAAGGCACGCCGCCGGGAGGGTCCTCAGGCGCCGGGGCCGGGGAACCCCGTCGGCCAGGTGTGCACCGGCTCCCCGCGGTGCATCAGTTCGCGGTAGCGCCGGGTGGTGGCGGCCAGGGCCGCGTCCCGGCCGAGCCCCGCGTCCAGCGCCCGGTGGAAGGTCTCGGCCTGCCAGGTCGCGCCGTTGGTCCGGCGCCGGCAGCGCTGCTCGATGACCCCGAGGTAGCGGTCGCGGTCGGCCGCGGAGACGTTCCACGCGTCCAGCCCCGCGGCGGCCAGCGGCAGCAGCTCGTCCCGGACGAGCTTGGTGACGGGGACCGTCGTGACGCCGCCGGCCCGGCCGGGCCGGGGCCAGCGCAACTCGGCGTCGATCCCGTCGCGGCACGCGGTGTCGAAGTTCTCCGCGGCCACCTCGAACGGCAGCCGGTTCCACACCGGTCGCGGCTCGTCCGCGAGCGCGCGCACCAGCCCGTAGTAGAAGGCGGCGTTCGCGACGACGTCCGTGACGGTGGGGCCGGCCGGCAGCACCCGGTTCTCCACCCGCAGGTGCGGGACGCCGTCCGCGACCCCGTACACCGGGCGGTTCCAGCGGTACACCGTGCCGTTGTGCAGGACGAGTTCATGCAACCGGGGCACCCCGCCGTCGTCGATGACCCGCAGCGGGTCCTCCTCCTCGTCGCAGATCGGCAGCAGCGGGGGGAAGAAGCGCAGGTTCTCCTCGAAGAGGTCGTACGCGGACGTCACCCAGCGCTCGCCGAACCAGGTGCGCGGTCTGACACCCTGTGCCTGGAGCTCGGGCGGCCGGGTGTCGGTGGCCTGCTGGAACAGGGGCGGCCGGGACTCCCGCCACAATTCCTTGCCGAACAGGAAAGGCGCATTGGCCCCCACCGCGACCTGGACGCACGCCACGGCCTGCGCCGCGTTCCACACGTCCGCGAACCGCGCCGGCGTCACCTGGAGGTGCAGTTGTACGGAGGTGCAGGCGGCCTCCGGCGCGATGGAGGCCGACGTACAGCTCAGCTGCTCCACCCCCGCGATGTCCAGGGCGAACTCCTCGCCCCGCGCCGCCACGATCTGCTCGTTCAGCATCGTGTAGCGGTCGTCGGCGGAGAGGTTGCCGCTGACCAGATCGGCCTGGGAGAGGGTCGGCAGAATACCGATCATCAGGATCCCGGCGCCGACTTCACTGGCTTTGCGATCGGCATATCCCAGACCGGCCCTCAGCTCTTCGGCCAGCTGGTCGAGAACGTGCCCGCCGAGCCGGTGCGGCACGATGTTCACTTCCAGGTTGAACATTCCGAGTTCGGTCTGGAAATCGCGACTCGCGATGCGTTCCAACACTTCTGCATTCATCATGCGGGGCTGACCGTCGGCGCCCACGAGATTCAGCTCGATCTCCAGGCCCATCAGATTCTTCGGCCGGTCGAAGCGCTTCTCGTCCAGCAGTCGCGCCAGGCCCGCGAGGCACTGCTGCAACTTCCGCCGGTACCGCTGGCGATCGGACAGCTCGAAACCGTCGGTGACGACCTTGTCCCCCATCGAAGCGTCCTTCCTCGGGTGGGCGGCACACGGCGTCGGCCGCTCGGCTCAGGGACGATAATGCCCAGACTGACTGATCCATAACGCAGCGCGGACGGCCCGGGACCGTTAGTGTGGCGGCTACGATCCCGCGGTCGACCAGCCGTGCGCCAGGAGCACCTACCCCCACCCAGGTGCAATGGACACCCACTCCGCGGCAACTGTGGTGAAAAACTCCGACAGGTTTCGGCCTACCAGGGTTCGGGCAAAATACCTGGCCGTTGTGTGACGTACATCAGAAATCCGACACAACACCCTTCGCACAAAGACCTGAACCAGCCTTGCCGTGAATGGCACAGGACGCTAGCGGAAACACCGCGCGAACACGTGTCGTATAAACTCCGCTACTGAGGCATACGGTTGGCGCCCGGCGGCCCTTCCAGTCCCCTTGGCCCCCGCGTGCCGACAACGCCGTCCGCACTGGCGCCCTTTTCACCGATACACCGTGTCTCCCCGAGTGAGAGGCGACCCACCATGCCGCTGCATGTCCTCCAGGCCCCCGCGCCTGCTGTCCGCAGCGTTCTCGCGGCACTCAGTTCCCCTACCGCCGTCCGTGAGGACCGCACCCCGGCACTCAGGTCCGTCCAGGGACCCGTGAGCCCCGAATCACCGCTGCCCCTCCACGTGCTGGACCAGGTCGTCACCGACGACACCGGGCCCCGCACCCGCACCCGTCCCATGGGCTGGCGCTTCCTGCTCCGCGGCGACGACCGGTACGTCGCCGCGGCGGAGACGCTGCTGTCGCCCGACGGATGGGCCTTCTCGCACTTCTTCGAAGGCCCCTACCTCAGCTCGACCGAACTGGCCCTACGACAGGCGGAGTCGTTCGCGACCCCGTTCCAGCCGCGCCTGCTCTCCGTACCCGCGCTCTACATGCTCACCCTCTGGCTGCACGGCGACCCGGAGGCCGACGCCTCCTCCACCGTCCTCGCGCCCACGGACGTCCTGATGCCCCTGGCGCCGGCGCCGCCGGGCATCACGGCCCACCGGCCGTACCGGGTCGCGGAACTCCTCCCGGTGATGACCCTGCGGCTCACCCCGGCGCCGCTCCTCGGCTCCCCCGCCTGACGGGGGTGGCCCGAGCGGCTTGAACCGCACCCCGCGCCGTGCGCCCCGCGACTGTTCGCCAGTTGCGGGGCGCACGGCGCTCCGGACCGGACTAGCCCGTTCCGACCATCGCGAACCACCCGAAAGGACAGTCGAGTTGGGCTGAACCATCCAGGTGGGTGATGCGTCCCTGACGAGTGAGACGAGCTGTCGCGAAATCCCTGCGGATCGGCGCCCGTGGGGCAACACTGGGAAGAGAACGACAGATACGGGGGACGGCCATGACGGCACCTTCTAGCCGCAGGACACACATCACACCAGAGCGAGAGATCCCAGCCATGTGCCAGCACCAGCCACCCTGCCCGACGTCAAACTCCGCCGACAGGGACGCCGCACGTCTCCTGGCGCATCACCCCGAGCAGGGCTGGAGCCTCCTGTGCAACGGAGTGCTCCTGTTCGAGGACACCGGCGAGCTGCTGCCGGACGGCCAGGTCATCGCTCCGCACCGACCGCTCCAGACCACCACCGCCGCCTAGGCAGCGCACACCACCCGGTGCAGCAGCGGTCACGACGCACGACCGGACAGGACGAAAAAGGGGCCGGACGGGACCACGAGTGGTCTCCGTGCCGGCCCCGACGCATGCCGTGGGCGGCGGTGCGTCAGTTCTCGTACTCGTCCAGCGGCGGGCAGGAGCAGACCAGGTTCCGGTCGCCGAACGCGCCGTCGATGCGCCGCACCGGCGGCCAGTACTTGTCCGCGCTCGCCCCGGCGGGGAAGACGGCCTCGTCACGCCCGTAGGCGTGCTCCCACTCCCCGCCCAGCGCAGCAGCGGTGTGCGGCGCGTTCCGCAGCGGGTTGTCGTCCGCGGGCCACTCGCCCGACGCGACCTTCTCGATCTCCGCCCGGATCGCGATCATCGCGTCGCAGAACCGGTCGAGCTCGGTCAGGTCCTCGCTCTCGGTGGGCTCGATCATCAGCGTCCCGGCGACCGGGAAGGACATCGTCGGCGCGTGGAAGCCGTAGTCGATCAGCCGCTTGGCGATGTCGTCGACGCTGACGCCGGTCGCCTTCGACAACGGCCGCAGGTCCACGATGCACTCGTGCGCGACCAGCCCGGCCGGGCCCGTGTACAGCACCGGGTAGTGCGGCTCCAGCCGCTTGGCGACGTAGTTGGCCGCGAGCACCGCGACCTGGGTGGCGCGCTTCAGGCCCTCGCCGCCCATCAGCCGCACGTACGCCCAGGAGATGGGCAGGATGCCCGCCGAGCCCCAGGGCGCGGCCGAGATCGGGCCCACGCCCGTCTCGGGGCCCGCCGCGGGCTGGAGCGGGTGGTTCGGCAGGAACGGGGCGAGGTGCGCCCGGACCGCCACCGGGCCGACGCCCGGACCGCCGCCGCCGTGCGGGATGCAGAAGGTCTTGTGCAGGTTCAGGTGCGAGACGTCGCCGCCGAAGACGCCCGGCTTCGCCAGCCCCACCAGCGCGTTGAGGTTGGCACCGTCGACGTACACCTGACCGCCGGCCTCGTGGACCTGGGCGCAGATGTCGGCGACGTGCTCCTCGAACACCCCGTGGGTCGACGGATAGGTGATCATCAGCACCGCCAGCTCGTCGCGGTGCTTCTCGATCTTGGCGGTGAGGTCGTCGACGTCCACCTCGCCGTCGTCGGCGGTCCTGACGACGACGACCTTCATGCCGGCCATCACCGCGCTCGCGGCGTTGGTGCCGTGCGCGGAGGACGGAATCAGACAGACCGTGCGCTGCTCGTCGCCGTTGGCGCGGTGGTACGCACGGACCGCGAGGAGCCCGGCGAGCTCGCCCTGGGAGCCCGCGTTCGGCTGGAGGGAGACCTTGTCGTACCCCGTGACCTCGGCGAGTCGCTCCTCCAGCTCCCGGATCAGGGTGAGGTAGCCATCGGCCTGGTCGACCGGGGCGAAGGGGTGGATCTGGCCGAATTCGGGCCAGGTCACCGGCTCCATCTCGGTGGTCGCGTTGAGCTTCATCGTGCAGGAGCCGAGCGGGATCATGCCGCGGTCCAGCGCGTAGTCCCGGTCGGCGAGTCGGCGCAGGTAGCGCAGCATCGCGGTCTCGGAACGGTACTGGTGGAAGACCGGGTGGGTCAGGTAGTCGTCGGTCCGCAGCAGGCCCTCGGGCAGCGCGTCCGGGGCGGTGGCGTCCAGCGCGTCGAGGTCGGCCTCGACGCCGAACGCGACCCAGACGGCGGCCACGGCGGTGCGCGAGGTGGTCTCGTCGCAGGCGACGGAGACGTGGGAGTCGTCCACGAGGCGGAGATTGACCCCGCCCTCGCGCGCGGCGGCGACCACGTCGGCCGCACGGCCCGGTACGCGCAGCGTCAGGGTGTCGAAGTACGCGCCGTGGACCACCTCGACCCCGCCGGCCGTCAGACCCGCGGCGAGCAGTGCGGCGTAGCGGTGGGTGCGCTCGGCGATGGAGCGCAGCCCCTGCGGGCCGTGGTACACGGCGTACATTCCGGCCATCACCGCCAGCAGCACCTGCGCGGTGCAGATGTTGCTGGTGGCCTTCTCGCGCCGGATGTGCTGTTCCCGGGTCTGGAGGGCGAGGCGGTACGCCCTGTTCCCGTCGGCGTCCACGGAGACGCCGACGAGCCGTCCGGGCAGGCTGCGGGCGAACGTCTCGCGCACCGCCATGTAGCCGGCGTGGGGTCCGCCGAAGCCCATGGGGACGCCGAAGCGCTGCGTGGTGCCGACGGTGATGTCCGCGCCCAGTTCCCCGGGGGAGGTGAGCAGGGTCAGGGCGAGCAGGTCGGCGGCGACGGTGACGACGGCACCGAGGCCGTGGGCCTGCTCGATGACGGGCTTGATGTCCCGTACGGCCCCGGAGGCGCCCGGGTACTGCACGAGGACGCCGAAGACGCCGCGCTCGGCGATCTCGGCCGGGATGCCGTCGCTCAGGTCGGCGGTGACGACCTCGACGCCGGTCGGCTCGGCACGGGTGCGGATCACGGCGACGGTCTGCGGCAGCGCGTCGGCGTCGACGAGGAAGACGCCGTCCTTCACCTTGCCGACGCGGCGGGCGAGCGACATGGCCTCGGCGGCGGCCGTGGCCTCGTCGAGGAGGGAGGCGCCGGAGGTCGGCAGGCCGGTCAGGTCGGCGACCACCGTCTGGAAGTTCAGCAGGGCCTCCAGTCGGCCCTGGGAGATCTCCGGCTGGTACGGCGTGTAGGCGGTGTACCAGGAGGGGTTCTCCATGACGTTGCGCAGGATGACCGGCGGCGTGAAGGTGCCGTGGTAGCCGAGGCCGATCATGGACGTCAGGACGGTGTTCCGGTCGGCGAGGCCGCGCAGTTCGGCGAGGACGTCCGCCTCGGTGCGCGCCTGCGGGAGGCCGAGGGCCTCGGCGCTCTTGATGACGTCGGGGACCGCGGCTGCGGTCAGCTCGTCCAGCGAGCCGTACCCCACCTGCGCCAACATCTTGGCCTGGGCCTCGGCGTCGGGCCCTATGTGGCGCTGCTCGAACGGAATGCCTCGCTCCAGCTGCGTGAGCGGGGTGCGGTTGGCGGTCATGTAGGCGGCCTCCTGGTCTGATGCGACCTTCGAGGGGCACCACGGCGCGGATGCCCTGGACGGCCTCCCCCTCTGTCATCTCAACCTGAGAGCTTCACCGGTCCGCCCGCAGCGGGCGCACCGGCTTTCACCGTCGGTGAGAGCGGATGCCGTCCGACGCCCGCCCTACTTTCCAGAGTGACCTCGTCCATGCGGTACAGGTGCCTGAGAGATTCCGGGGAGGATTTGCTCCTTCGGCGCCACCGGCGGCCTGCCGGTGGACTCTCCCGCACGGGGTCAGCAGCCGCTGCCAGCCTACCAGCGCACCCCCTCCCGGCTCGATCATGTGATCGCCCGAGTGGCCGACGCCCGCGATGTGCCCTTTCGTAAGCCTTAGGCAGCAGTTGCGACCCCCTGGAGGGACCGTGCAGACCGACATCGATCCGCGCAGCCTGATCGGGCGCAAGGCTTTCGACCGCGACGGCGTGAAGATAGGGACGGTCGACGAGGTGTACCTGGACGACGCCACGGGGTCACCCGAATGGGCCGCCGTCCGGACGGGGCTGTTCAGCCGGGACGCCTTCGTCCCCCTCGAACCGAGCACCGTCGTGGATGACGCCCTCCGCGTCCCCTACGAGCGCGCCCTGATCAAGGGCGCACCGGACTTCGGCGTCGGCCGCCACCTCTCCCCCGAGCAGGAACTCCAGCTCTACCACCACTACGGACTCGACCTCTCCCTCCCCCCGGAAGCCTCCCCCTCCTCTCGCCCCTCCGCCCCCGGCGAGCCCGCCGGCGACGGCGGCTGATCCACCAGCGGCAGCGGCTGTGACGGCACGAGGTCCGGGTCGTCCACGCGGAACGTCCGCACCCGTCCCGGCGGGCCCTGCGGCACCTCGAAGCGCACGGTGACACGGCCGACCCCACTCCCCTGCACCCACCCCGCCCCGTACAGGGCGTGCCGCACGTCCTGCCCGGCGGGCCACCGGCGTACGGACGCCTCCGCTTCGGCCAGCCCGCCTCCGAAGTGGCCGTCGCCCACCACCCCACCCGCGCCCGCCGGCTGCAAGGCCGCGGACCCTGCCCCTTCCTCCTGCGACTGACCCGCACCCTCCGCATCGACCCCGGCCGCCCGGGCGCTGGCGGCCTGCGCGAACAGGTCCTCCTGCGTGTAGTCCGCCAGCCCCGACACCCCCACGCCGAGGAGCCGAACCCCACCCGTGGTGTCCACCGCCTCCAACAGCCGCGCCGCCGCCTCCCGCACCACCGCGGGGTCGTCCGTGGGCCCCCGCAGGGTCTCGGAGCGGGTCAGCGTGGAGAAGTCGTACCGCCGCACCTTCAAGACGATGGTGCGGCCCGAGTGCCCGGACGCCCGCAGCCGCTGCACGCACCGGTCCGCCAGCCGCTCCACCTCGACGCGGATCCGCACCCGGTCGTGCAGGTCCACGTCGAAGGTGTCCTCCACCGACACCGACTTCGTGTCGCGCTCGGCGACCACCGGCCGGTCGTCGTGCCCGAGGGCCATCCGGTACAGCCCGGTGCCGTGGGCCCTGCCCACCAGCCGCACCAGCTCGTCCTCCCCCGCCTCCACCAACTCGGCGCAGGTCGTGATCCCGCCGCGGCGCAGGTGCTCACCGGTGGCGGGCCCCACGCCGGGCAGGATCCGCACCGAGAGCGGCCCCAGCAGCGCGCGCTCGGTGCCCGGCTCGATGAGGACGAGACCGTCCGGCTTGGCCTGTTCGGAAGCGATCTTGGCGAGCATCTTCGACCCGGCCAGCCCCACGGAGCCGGTCAGCCCCGTGACCGCCAGGATGTCCGCGCGCAGCCGCTCACCGGCCGCCCGTGCCGACGCCGCGTCCCGGGCCGCACCCGCCGCCTCCAGGTCCACGAACGCCTCGTCCAGGCTCAGCGGCTCCACCAGCGGGGAGAGTTCGCCGAGCAACCGCATGACCTGCTCGCTGATCGCACGGTAGAAGGCGAACCGCGGGACCAGATACGCCGCGTTCGGCGCCAGGCGACGGGCCTGCGCCATCGGCATCGCCGAGTGCACCCCGAAGCGCCGCGCCTCGTACGACGCCGTGGCCACCACCCCGCGCGGTCCCAGCCCCCCGACGATCACCGGCTTCCCGCGCAGACTCGGCTTCGCCGCCTGCTCGGCGGCGGCGAAGAAGGCGTCCATGTCGAGATGCAGGATCGTCGGAGCGGCTCTCACGCCTCCGATGCTGCCTCATGCCACTGACAGCGCCCGGCAGGGCGGTCGTGCCGCGCCCGGCGGGCCGATCGGGGTCAGCCGGCCCGATCGCGCCGACGACGGGCCAGCTCGTCCGCGGGGTTGTTGCCGATCAGCGTCTCGCCGGTGTCGATGCGCTCGCCGTGCAGCTGACCCAGCGCGACCTCGACGTCCCGCCACACCACCCCCACCGCGATGCCGAAGACGCCCTGCCCGCCCTGGAGCAGATCGACGACCTCGTCCGGCGAGGTGCACTCGTACACCGTCGCCCCGTCGCTCATCAGCGTCATCCGCTCAAGATCGGCGAAACCCCGCTCCCGCAGGTGCTGCACGGTGGCGCGGATGTTCTGGAGCGCGACACCGGTGTCGAGGAAGCGCTTGACGATCTTCAACACGACGACGTCGCGGAAGCTGTACAGCCGCTGGGTGCCCGAACCGTACGCCGGGCGGACACTGGGCTCCACCAGACCGGTGCGCGCCCAGTAGTCGAGCTGTCGATAGGTGATCCCGGCCGCCGCACAGGCCGTGGGCCCCCGGTACCCCACCACCTCCGGCGCCTCTTCGACCGCACCCCGCTGGAGCGGATACGGTCCGCCTTCCACCGGACTCCGTCCGGGGACGCCCCCAACCGCACCGTCGCCGCTGCTTCTCACGCCGACCCTCCGTCCTTGACCTGCCCACCCGACGGTAGGCAGTCACCAGGGGTGCGTCAACGATCGCCACACTCGCCACGCCGAGTGATAATCACCCTAAGAGTGGTTTCACGTGCCTCAAATCGGGGAAGGGGTACGTGATTGGGCTAAAGCGGCTCCATCAGTCACTGACTGCTCGTCCCGAAGTCCTCGGGAGAGATCTGGTCGAGGAACTCACGGAACTTCTCCACCTCGTCCTCCTGCTCGTCCGGGATCGCGATCCCCGCGTCGTCGAGCACCCCGTCACTGCCGTAGATCGGCGTTCCGGTGCGCAGTGCGAGGGCTATGGCGTCGGAAGGACGCGCGCTCACCTCGACCCCGCTGGCGAAGACCAGCTCCGCGTAGAAGACGCCGTCGCGCAGGTCGGTGATGCGGACCTCGGTCAGCTCCTGGCCGACCGCGTCCAGCACGTCCTTGAAGAGGTCGTGCGTCAGCGGTCTGCTGGGCGCCATGCCCTGCTGGGCGAAGGCGATCGCGGTCGCCTCCCCGGGGCCGATCCAAATGGGGAGGTACCGATCGCCTCCCACTTCACGCAGGAGCACGATCGGTTGGTTGGAGGGCATTTCCACCCGGACACCCACAACGTCGAGCTCGTTCACACAGCAACCCTAGGCCGTGCGCGGCCCCTTTGGGTAGTCGGGCACGGCCATGATCACTGGAGGCGGACCCCCAGGGCGGTCTGCACCAGGGCCGCGTGGAGCCGTACGGACAGGGTCGCCAGCTCTTTGGCGGTGGCTTCCGCATGTGCCCGGGTCTGTGGGTTCCGATGCCGCCGCAAGGGTGCCACGACCTGCTCGACCAGCCCGACCTCGCGGTCCGCGCCGGCCTTGACCGCCCGCAGATGGCGCGGCTCCAGCCCGAACCGGCCCAGCTCGGCCACCAGCCGGGCCACGGTCACCGCCTCGGCGTCGTACGAACCGTCCTCACCGGCTGTGAGCAGTCCGTACGACTCCCATTCGGTCAGCTGCTCCTCGGCCACCCCGGCCCCGGCGAGCAGCTCCGCCCGGCCCACCCGCGCCACCGTGGGCGCCTCGGGAACGTCCTGGGCGGCGCCGGCGGCCAGCTCGCGCCGCCCGCCCTGCGCCGGCAGCTGCGGCTGCTCACCGCGCTCGACCGCGTCCAGGTGCTCGCGGATGACCTTCAGCGGGAGGTAGTGGTCCCGCTGCATCCGCAGCACCTGCGCCAGTCGCTGCACGTCCGCCGGGCTGAACTTGCGGTAGCCGGACGGCGTGCGCCGGGGCTCGACCAGCCCCTCGGCCTCCAAGAAACGGATCTTGGAGATGGTGATCTCGGGGAACTCGTCGTGGAGCTGGGTGAGCACCGTGCCGATGCTCATCAGCCTCTCGCCCTTGGTGGCGGTGCCGTGGCTGGCACCGCCCGTCGGTGTTCGCAGCATGTGCCTCCCCAGACGGGTCACAGGCGGTTACCGGCGATCACATGCCCCGCTGGCTCGCGTGGCTCGCGTGGAAGACCAGCCGGTACTTGCCGATCTGGACCTCGTCGCCGTTGGCCAGATAGACCGCGTCGATGCGCTCGCGGTTCACATAGGTGCCGTTCAGACTGCCGACGTCGGCGACGCTGAAGCTGCCGTCGGGCTGCCTGCGGAACTCCACGTGGCGCCGGGACACCGTCACGTCGTCGAGGAAGATGTCGCTCTGCGGGTGGCGGCCCGCCGTCGTCAGCTCGCCGTCCAACAGGAAGCGGCTGCCCGCGTTCGGACCGCGCCGCACGATCAGCAGGGCCGAACCGAGCGGCAGTGCCTCCACGGCGGCCTGCGCCTCGGGCGACAGCGACGGGAGCTGGGTCTGCCCCGTGGTCTCCGAGTCGTACGCCTCCAGGCCGGAGATGGAGATCGTGGAGGTGGTCTCCGAGGCTCGCTCGGGGGTCACGCCGCTGCGCAGCGGCGCACCGCAGTTGGAGCAGAACCGACCGGACTCGGGGTTGCGGTAACCGCACCTGGTACACACCGTCACACCAGCCATGGACGGATCCTCCTGCCGCGGCTGTCCCCCGTGGGGGTTGGTCGCGTACGGGTCGGAGGGGAACCCTCCACCCCTACTTGACGTCGATGGTTCCCCGAAACCTATGCGGCCGGCACCGGCAGGGTCAACAGACGACGCGCCCGGTCCGCCGGGAATGTCACCGCCCGGACCAGCGAGCTCGTCGCGGAAGAGGGGGCGCTGGCCGCTCTGCTCCTCCTGCTGACCCTGGCGCTTGGCGCGGTGCTTGGCGTTGCCGCCGTCCTCGCGGGCGCTCTTGCCGAACAACTTCGCAAACAACTTCACGGGCGATTCCCCTTGACCGAAATAGACCCGCCCGTGGGGCAGGACGAACTCCTGATGATCACGCCTGCTGACCCGGACACCCTCACAACGTCCGTACCCGCCAGACAGTTTCCACCACGGGGAGGGCAGTTCATCCGCCGACCCCCCGCAACTTCATGCCCCGATGCGCAAAGCCCCATCCTCCCCCGCCTCACTGGGTCGACGACCGAGCGTAGTCAGGCTGCTTCGCAGGTCGCAAGGCGTCCACGACGATCTTCTCCGATCGCTCCACGGTGGCCGTGGCCTGCTCCTTCTCCAGTGTCTGCACCACTCCCCCGGGGATGTTCAGGGCCGGCTCCAGGTCCTGCGGCTTTCCGATCACCTTGAAACGGTACGGCGCGCTGATCGTCTTCCCGTCCACTTCCACGTTGCCGGCCGCGCCGGTGAAGTACGTGTCGGCGACGACGCGGTTGCCGTTGACCTGGATCGCCTCCGCCCCGGCCGCCCGCAGCTCCTGGATGGCGTCCAGCAGCATGTCGGGCTCGACCGCTCCGGCCGCGTCCTCGATCGTCAGCGCGATGCCCGGCCCCTGTGCCGCGACGGTACCCGCCAGGATCCCGAGCTGCTGCTCCTTCTGCTGCGTCTGGCGGCGTGCTTCCTCCGCCTGGTCCGAGCTGCTCTCCAGCTCCGCGCGCTGCCCCTCCAGGGTGCGCTTCTCGTCCTCCAACCGCTCGGTGCGGCTGTCCAACTCGTCGAGGATGCGGACCAGATCCTCCTGGCGGGCACCGCGCAGCGCGCTGTTGTCGCTGGTGGAACGCACCTGGATGGCGAGGCCCAGACCGAGCACGAAGAGCAGCAGGGCGACGGTGAGTTGGGCGCGGGTGACCCTCGGGGGCCACAACCCGGCCAGCAGGCGCTGGCGGCCCGTGGACTGGCTGCGGACCCGGTCCGCGGCGGCCGGCTCGGCGGCGGCCCGGGGGCCCGGGGGCCGCTCGGGCGGCAGGGACCCGTCGGGCTTGGTGAGGTCGACGCGGTCCGTGGGTTCCGTCGACGCTTCGGGGCGCTGGTCGCGGTGCACCGGCGTCACGCCCGGAAGACGTGTCGGCGGATCGCGGCGGCGTTGGAGAAGATCCGGATGCCCAGCACGACGACCACGCCGGTGGACAACTGCGCGCCGACGCCCAGCTTGTCACCGAGGAACACGATCAGCGCGGCCACCACCACGTTCGACAGGAAGGAGACGACGAAGACCTTGTCGACGAAGATCCCGTCCAACATGGCCCGCAACCCGCCGAACACGGCGTCCAGCGCCGCGACGACGGCGATGGGCAGATAGGGCTCGACCACCGCCGGAACCTCGGGGCGGACCAACAGGCCGACCACGACTCCCACGACGAGGCCCAGTACGGCGATCACGATGTGCCTTTCCCTGTCTCGGCCGCACCCTGCCCGCTCCCCTTCGGGGCTTGCGGGGTACCCGGCTCCGCTGTACGTACGATCAGGCTCGGGGCAGCCGGAAGACGCACCTTGTCCTCAGTAGAGATGCTGAAACGGATGCCGAAGTTCTCCCGCAGCGCGTGCAAATAATGTCCGTCGGCGCTGTCCTGGAACGTCGTGCTCAACTTCTTCCCGTCCCCCACCGCGAGCACCGTGTACGGCGGCACCAGCGGCTTGTTGTCGACCAGTATGGCGTCTCCCGCCGCACGGATCGCGGACAGGGCGGTCAGCCGCTGCCCGTTGATGGCCACGGACTCCGCGCCCGACTCCCACAACCCGTTGACGACGCGCTGCATGTCACGGTCCCTCACCCGGCCCGTGTCGCTGAAGCCACTGCTCTCCCGCGGCCCGCCGCCGGTGCCGCCGGTGCCCTTCGCGTCGTCGACGACCAACTTCACCCCCGGGCCCTCGACGTCGGTCGCCCCCGCGATCAGTGCCACCGTCGGCCCGCGGTCGTCGCCGTCCGAGTTCAGGGCCTTGCGCTGGCGCTCGCCGACCTCCTTGCGCAGCGCGTCGACGCCGCGCGCCAACGCGTCCGCTTCGGCGGTCTCCGCGTCGATCCGGTCGATCAGCTCCTCGCGCTCCTTGGCCACGACCGGTGCCGATATCCGCGCCTCCGCAGCGCCCACGGTGACGATCCCGGCGGCCAGCAACAGCCCCACGCCCAGCCACAACTTGGCGCGCAACGTACGGGGAAGGCCCCCGCCCTCGGCCCGTCGCCGCGCCGCTGCCTCGGCGTACCCGTCGTCGAGGCTGTGCTCCATCACGTTCGTCAGCAGCGACATGGACGCATCGGGGCGGGCGGGCGGAGAACCAGTGCTCCGATGGGGGTGCTGCTGCGGCATGCCGCACATCGTCGCACGTCGCGACCCGTACCGCCGAATGGCCCCACCGGTGGGCGGCGAGTCCTGTGACGAGCCTTCGCGCAGGGCTCGCCGCCCCTGGTTCACACGTCAGTGACCTGCGCTGTCGACGACCTCGGCCCACTCGTTCAACAGTGCCTGGGCCGACGCGTCATCGGGCCCTTCGGCCCACAAATGAGTGACTGCCTCCGCTGGGTCGGGCAGCACCATCACCCAACGCCCGTCGGTCTCCACGACCCGTACCCCGTCCGTGGTGTCCACGTGCCGTTCGCCGGCCGCCTCGACGACCCGGCGCATCACCAGGCCCTTCACTGCCCACGGGGTCGCCAGGTCCCGCTTGAGGACGTGTGCCCGCGGGATGCGGGCGTCGATCTGGCTGAGGGTGAGCTGGGTGCGGGCCACCAGCCCCACCAGCCGCACCAGCGCCGCCGTGCCGTCGAAGACGCTGCTGAACTCGGGCACGATGAAGCCGCCGCGCCCGTCGCCGCCGAAGATCGTGGTGTCCTCGCGCCCCACCCGCGTCAGGTCGTCTGGCGACGTCGTCGTCCACTCCACCTGGGTGCCGTGGTACGCGGCCACCTGCTCGGCGATGCGCGTCGTGGTCACCGGCAGCGCCACCCGTCCGCTGCGCCGCTCCGCTGCCACCAGGTCGAGCAGCACCAGCAGCGCCCGGTCGTCCTCGATGATCCGGCCCCGCTCGTCGACCAGGGACAGCCGCTCGCCGACGGGGTCGAACCGGACGCCGAAGGCGGCCCGCGCGGACGCCACGATCTCGCCCAGCCGCACCAGCCCGGCCCGCCGCGTCTCGGCGGACTCGGTCGGACGGGCTTCGTCGAGCCCCGGGTTGATCGTCAGCGCGTCCACCCCGAGCCGGCCGAGAAGGCTCGGCAGCACCAGTCCGGCGCTGCCGTTGGACGCGTCCACGACGAGCTTCAGTCCGGACTCGGCGACCCCCGTGGTGTCCACGTTGCGCAGCAGGGACCCGGTGTACGAGTCGAAGACGCTGGCCGGGAAGTGCAGGTCGCCGATCTCGCCGGGGAAGGCGCGCCGGTACTCCTGGCGTGCGTAGACCCGGTCCAGCTTCCGCTGTCCGGCTTGCGAGAGGTCGGCGCCGCGCTCGTCGAAGAACATGATGTCGACGGAGTCCGGTACGCCGGGGGACGTACGGATCATGATGCCGCCGGCACTTCCGCGCGCCGTCTGCTGGCGGGCGACCGGCAGCGGCACGTTCTCCAGGTCGCGCACGTCGATGGCGCTGGCCTGGAGCGCGGAGATCACGGCCCGCTTGAGCGCCCGCGCGCCGCGGGAGTGGTCGCGGGCGGTGGTGACCGTCGCGCCCTTCTTCAGCGTCGTCGCGTACGCACCCGAGAGCCGCACGGCCAGCTCGGGGGTGATCTCCACGTTGAGGATCCCGGATACTCCGCGCGCACCGAAGAGGTGCGCCTGGCCGCGCGACTCCCAGATGACGGAGGTGTTGACGAACGCCCCCGCCTCGATCGTCTTGAACGGGTAGACGCGGACGTTGCCCTGGACGATGGACTCCTCGCCGACGAGGCACTCGTCGCCGATCACCGCGCCGTCCTCGATACGGGCGGACCGCATGACGTCGGTGTTCTTGCCGATGACGCAGCCGCGGAGGTTCGAGTGCTCGCCGATGTAGACGTTGTCGTGGATGACGGCCTTGTGGAGGAAGGCGCCGCTCTTCACGACCACGTTGGATCCGACGACCGTGTGTTCGCGGATCTCCACGTCGGCTTCGACCTTGGCGTAGTCACCGATGTAGAGCGGTCCGCGCAGGACCGCGTCCGGGTGCACCTCGGCGCCTTCGGCAACCCAGACGCCCGGTGAGATCTCGAATCCGTCGATGTCGACGTCGACCTTGCCTTCGAGGACGTCCGCCTGGGCCTTCACATAGCTCTCGTGGGTGCCGACGTCCTCCCAGTAGCCTTCGGCGACATAGCCGTAGATCGGCTTGCCTTCCTTCATCAGCTGCGGGAACACGTCGCCGGACCAGTCCACGGGCACATCGGCTTCGACGTAGTCGAAGACCTCCGGCTGCATGACGTAGATGCCGGTGTTCACGGTGTCCGAGAAGACCTGGCCCCAGGTCGGCTTTTCCAGGAAGCGCTCGACCTTCCCCGCCTCGTCGACGATCGTGATCCCGAATTCGAGTGGATTGGGGACCCGGGTCAGACAGACGGTGACCATCGCGCCCTTCTCCTTGTGGAAGGAGATGAGGTCGGTGAGGTCGAAATCGGTCAGGGCGTCACCGGAAATGACGAGGAACGCGTCGTCCTTCAGCGCTTCCTCTGCGTTCTTCACGCTGCCCGCGGTGCCGAGCGGTTTCTCTTCGTTGGCGTAGGTGAGCTCCATTCCGAGCTCTTCGCCGTCACCGAAATAGTTCTTCACGAGCGAGGCGAGAAACTGCACGGTCACGACGGTCTCATTGAGACCGTGTCGCTTGAGCAGCCGCAGCACGTGCTCCATAATCGGCCGGTTGGCGACTGGCAGGAGCGGCTTGGGCATGCTGGAAGTCATGGGGCGAAGTCTGGTTCCTTCGCCACCAGCCATCACGACGGCCTTCATGTCGGAAGCGTCCTCCTTGAGAGACGACGGCCCAGCCGACTTCGCTCGCCCCGAGAAGCCCTCTTGGCGTCATGCGCGAACGGCCACACTGCACGGCGCGCACCAACGAGGTCAATCGGCCGCTGTATCCGCCTTGACGAGACGGCGGACCTGGACCACGTACAGGATCCCTGCCCACCAATACAGAGTTGTACCCCATCCCGCGAAGGCCCATCCGAAAATGGCGGCAAGTGACGCAAGCCACCCTGACCCGTCACTCAGGAGCAGCAACGGGAAGGCGTACATCAGGTTGAAGGTGGCGGCCTTGCCGAGGAAGTTCACCTGCGGTGGCGGATAACCGTGTCGACGGAGGATTCCCACCAACACCAGCAACATCAGTTCCCGGGCCAAAAGGACCGCGGTGAGCCAGAGGGGCAGGATCTCGCGCCACGTCAGGCCGACCAATGTGGACAGGATGTACAACCTGTCGGCCGCTGGGTCCAGGAGCCGCCCGAGGCTGCTGATCTGGTTCCACTTGCGGGCGAGCTTCCCGTCGAGGTAGTCGCTCACCCCGCTGAGCATCAACACCAGCAGGGCCCAGCCGTCGCTCTTCGGACCTCCGAACTCGGGGCGGAGGATCAGCCACAGGAAGAGCGGGACGCCGGCCAGGCGGGCCATGCTGAGGATGTTGGGGATGGTGAGCACCCGGTCCGTCTGGACGCGGGTCTCCTGGACCTCCACCCGGAGCCTCCCGTGGGGAACGTGCCTACGATGCCCCCTGACCTTACCGTCACAAACGGTGCTGCTCGGCACGGGGGTGGTTCTGCCGTGCGGTCCGAAAAAGTCTCCGGAAATGCGAAAAGGGCCCCACACCGAAGTGTGGGGCCCTCTCCTCAAATATTGTTCGGCGGCGTCCTACTCTCC